>JAJPKI010000377.1 GCA_021323835.1 Verrucomicrobiota bacterium
GACGGGCGACAAATGGGTGATATTCCTCGTGACCGGCAAGAATGCCAGCAGCGGCGGTTACAATGTTGCGATTGATTACATCAAACTGGTATCACAATAAAATAATTCGATTCAATAAACCGGCAGCTCAAATTGAGTTGCCGGTTTTTTTATGGCGTAGAAACGCCGAGTGCGCGCAACTGTTGTTTGGCGGGTTCCAAATCCGGTTGCAATCGCAATGCTTCATTAAATTCTGTAATTGCCAAATCGCGTTTCCCTTCCGCCAAATAAATTGCGCCGAGATTAAAATGTGCGGCGGCCATCGCGGGCTTGAATTGAATCGCTAATTGAAATTCCGAAATTGCATCGTCCAACTTGCCGGTTCTGTAAAGCGCGTTTCCCAAATTGAAATGCGCCTCGGCCAGGTCCGGCTGTGCTTGAATTGCCAGGCGATATTGTTCAATCGCTTCGTCCGTTTTGCCTTGTGCCGCGAGCGCGCTGCCCAGGTTGACGCGGGCGCGCAGATTATCGCGTCGCGCTAAAATCTTTTGACATTCGTCAATCGCGTCGTCGAATTTTCCGAGCCGCAGCATCGCCATCGCGTAATTCAATTGCGCCTCCTCCATTTGCGGCTGCAATTGCAACGCGTGTCGGATGTAATCGAGCCCGCGATTCAATTCACCGTGTTCGAGAAAATAATTTCCGAGGCCGTTGTCCACGACGGCGCTTTCGCCGGCGGCTTGAATCGAATGTTCAAAAAGTGTCGGCGTATCACGCCAGAAATCAATTTGCCGCCACGCCAGCGCAAACCAAAATGCCAGCAGTAAACTAGCGCCGACAATGACGAGCTGCGGAAATCTTTTCTGCAACAATTCATGTGTGCCCCACGCGAGGCTGATGAAAATTCCAATAGACGGCAAATAGGTGTATCGGTCAGCGAGCGATTGGCTGCCGACTTGCACGAGGCCGATGACGGGCAGGAGCATTCCGAAAAACCAAAAAATTCCAACAGCGAGATGCGGACGCGAACGCGCGAGCCGGATGGAAAAATAAATTCCAGCGACAAAAATTAGAATTCCAGCGGCGATGAATTCCCACGGCCAATGCGCGGGATAGGGATAAAAAATGGCAAGATTTTTTGGCCAGAAAATTTTTCCGAAATAGCGCGCGACGGAAACGACGGCACTTATCACGCGCGCTTGCAGTGGAAGATTTTCCAACGAACCAACTGCGCCTCCATGCTGTTGCGCCAGAAAGGTGATGACGCATGAAGCCGTGCTCAAAATGAAAAATGGAATTTTTTCGATGACTAAATTTCGAACGTTGAATGCTGAATGCTGAACCGCGAACCGTTGAAGCGGCCAGAAATCCAAAAGCAATAAAACAAACGGCAGCGTGACGAGCATGGGCTTGGACATCAAGCCGCAGGCGAAAGCGAGCAGAGCGAGAGCGTAAAATTTTTTTGATTTTGAATTTTTAATTTTGGACTTCTCAATGAATTGCGCATAAGCCAGCAGCGTGAGCACGAAAAAGAATCCGCTCAGAACATCTTTGCGCTCGGAAATCCACGCGACGGATTCCACGTGCAGCGGATGAATGGCAAATGCCGCGGCGACAAACGCGCTGCGCCGGATTGCGCCGGTGATTTTGCGCAGCAACAAAAACAGCAGCACGGAATTGGCCGCGTGAAGCAGCGCGTTGACGAAATGAAATCCTCCGGCATTGAGGCCGAAACATTGCGCGTCGAGCATCAACGAAATCCATGTGAGCGGATGCCAGTTAAAAACTTCCGTGCTGCGAAATGCCCACGCGATTCCGTTCGCAGTCAATCCTTGCATTACGTGCGGATTGTCGGTGACGTAGTGGTCGTCGTCGTAATTCAGAAAATCGAAATGCCAGGTGCGCCAAAAAAGAATCAGCACAAGCGCAACGAGCGCAAGGCAAATAAAAAATCCACTTGGAAAAATGGCTCGCTGTGGCGATGGAACTTTCTTTAGGGGACGCACGCGGACACGAAACTACAAATTACGCAAAATCTCAATCGTTTTGATGTCGCTATCTTTACAATTGGCATGGCTTCATTTAGGTTTCCGCAACCCTATGACTAATTGGTTGCGCAAAATTGCCTTCGTTTGCGTAGCGAATTGTGTTTTTTTGGCGGCAATTTCCCGCGCGGCTATCATCAACGCGCCGGATTATTTCATCCAGTCGTTCGGCATTCCCGACGGGTTGCCGCATGAAATGGTGCATCACATTGTGCAGGACAAAACGGGGTTCCTTTGGATTTCAACTTCCGCCGGGTTGGTGCGTTACGATGGAAATGAATTTCAAACCGTCACGTCGCTATTGTTGAATAATCAGGAATCGGATTTGCTTTACGCGATTGCCATCGGGACGAACGGAAATTTATACGCCGCGCCGAACGTGGGCGGCTTGATGGAATACGACGCGAAAACAAAATCGTTTCATGAAATTGTTTCAAAAGATTTACTTCCGGCGCATCCGCCGACATTTTTGAGACAGACGCCGGACGGCGCATTTTGGCTTGGCGATTTTCAAATGGAATTGCGCCGATACAAAGACGGGCAGGTGACGTTGTTCACGAATGGCTTCACACTCGGCCAGACAATTTCACTGGCAACGGATGCTTCGAATCAAATTTGGGTCGCCAGTGATGCGGTGCTCGCGAAATTTCAGGATGGCCAGTTGCAACGCGTGCCGCTCTATTCGACGGGCAAGTCGCGCCTTGGTCGCGGAAGAGACGGAAAAATCTGGCTGGTGACGCCCAATAGTCTGGAAAAAATTGAGGGTGGTGAAGTTGTTGTGGTGACAACAAATGTTTTGTGGGCGGCCAGCCAGGGAATTCCGACGACGGTTTTGGAAGATTCAAGCGGTATTGTTTGGATTGGAACGCGCGGGCAGGGATTGTTTCGTTACGCCGATGGAATTTTCAGCAAGTTGCCGACGTCGCATCCGTGGATTACCGATTTATTCGAGGACGATGAAGGCAATTTATGGGCGACGACGCATGGCGGCGGTATTGACCGCATCCGGTTGAAAAATTTTTCAGATTGGAATTATCAGGTCGGCGTGGTGGAAGACGGAATCAGTTCGGTTTGCGCGAATCCACGCGGCGATTTTTGGATGGCGGACGTGGCGGAGGCGGACAATAAAATTGTGGAATTGCCCAAAGGCCATCACAAACGGGAATTTAAAAATGATTTGCTGAACAGTCTTCGGATTGCGTGTCTGGATTCGCAAAATAATTTATGGATTGGCACGCGCTCGTCCATTTTGAAATGGCAAATCAGCTTGAACTTCAACCCGCAAGTTATCTACACGGAAAAAAATCTTTCGCCGCATTCGCTTTATTGCGCGGACAACGGCGATATTTGGGCGGGCGGCGACGGGGGATTTCTTGGGCGATGGCACGATGCCCAATGGGAATTATTCAATGTCATTAGAGCAAATTACAATGGTAGCATGGTTCGCAGCATTGCGGAAGATGGCGACCAAAATCTTTGGTTGGCTTTGAACAGCGGCGATTTGTTGAGTTATCGCGACGGGCAATTTACGCATTTCGGAACACAAGACGGTTTGCCCGGCAGTATGATTCATTGCATCTTTCGCGACTCCGCGGGTTGGCTATGGATGACGACGACGCGGGACGGTTTGCTGTTGCGCCGGGCGAATCAATTTTATCGCATCACGACGGAGCAGGGGTTTCCGTCCGGCATCATTGACGAAATGGAAGAGGACGATTTTGGACGCATTTGGTTCGCGACGGAAGTGGGTTTTTATCACATTGACCGTGACGAACTGGTGCAATGCGCACTCGGAAACATTTCGGAAGTGCATCCGGTCGCATTCGGCCGCGACGTGGGACTCGTCGGTTACTCGCCAGTCAGCAATTTTCAACCAAGTTCGTGGAAATCTAAAGACGGCATGTTGGTTTTCACGACGCACAAAGGCGTGATTTCCATTGACCCATCCCATTGTCCCGCAAATACAAATTTACCGCCGGTGTTGATGGATGAAGTTTTGGTCAACGACGAAAAAATTTCTGCAAGCGGCGATATCACGCTGACGCATGATGCAAAGAAAATTGAATTCAAGATTTCTGCAATCGAATTTTCCGCACCCGACCAGGTAAAAGTGCGGCATTGGCTTGAAGGTTTTGACTCGAAGTGGATTGATGAAGGCAATCAACGTTTTTTTACCTATCCCAAATTGCCGCCGGGCAAATACACTTTAAAATTCGGCGCGTGCAATCCCGACGGCGTTTGGCACGATGCGGCCGCGCCGATGACGATTACCGTGGTGCCGGCGTGGTGGCAGTTGCGCCGGGTGCAACTGCTTGGCGCGCTGGCGGCGGCGGCCATTTTGACTTTGATTGTGCGCCGCTGGTCGCACCGGCGATTGCAATTGCGACTGGAACGGCTCGAACAAAAACATGCGATGGAAAAAGAACGCGCTCGAATCGCGAAAAATTTGCACGACGATTTGGGCGGCACGCTGACAGAAATCGGTTTGCTCGCGGATTTGACGACACGCGAAGCCCGGTCGCCGGAGAAAATAAAATCGGCGGCGGAATTTTTCTCCGAGCGCGTCCGCGGACTGGCGCGCACGCTGGACACGATTGTGTGGACGGTAAATCCCAAGAACGATTCGCTTGAAGAATTGGCGACTTACATTTGCGGATTTGCGCAAGAACTTTTTGAATTGGGCGACATCCGGTGCCGCATTGACATGACCGGGGAAATTCCGCCAATTCCACTGACGCCGGAACAGCGTTCAAATTTATTTCTTACCGCGAAGGAGGCGTTGAACAACATTATCAAACATTCCGACGCGACCGAGGCCCGGGTGCGAATTAAAATGGAAGGCGATTGCTTTTGCGTTTCGATTGAAGACAATGGCCGCGGTTTTCAACCGGACGTCATGAAAAATGGAAAACGAAACGGCTTGGCGAACATGCGCTCGCGTATTGAGGAATTGAACGGGACATTTTCGTTAAATTCAATTCTCGGCAAAGGCACGGCAGTATCGTTTTCCATTCGATTGAATTCCGACGACCGTGCGAATCGCGGCCAAACGACAACCAATTTTCGTTCATAATTATGACAACCGTTGCCATCGTTGAAGACAACTCGGCTGTTTCCAGTTCATTGAAAAAAGTTTTGGCGGATTCGGGCGAATACGAATGCGTTTGCATTTCCGCCAGCGCCGAAGACGCACTAAAGCTGGTGCCGAAACACGAGCCGGACCTGGTCATCATGGACATCGAATTGCCGGAAATGTCCGGTATCGAATGCACGTCAAAAATCAAACGGCTTTTGCCGGAGACGCAAATTTTGATTCTAACCGTTTATAAAAACAGTGATTCGATTTTCAAAGCGCTCGAAGCGGGCGCAAGCGGGTATTTATTGAAACGTTCGACGCCGGAGGAAATTTTAGGCGCGTTGCGCGAGGTAAAAGAAGGCGGCGCGCCGATGAGCGGCGAAATTGCTCGCAAAGTGGTCCAGTATTTTCGCAAGCCGGTTTCGCCAAATCCAGAAATTCAATCGCTGACGAAACGCGAGGAGGAAATTTTGAGTCTGCTCGCCGAGGGTTATACCAGCAAAGAAATTGGCGATAAACTTTCCATCAGTTACGACACGGTTTGCAGCCATTTACGGCATATCTACGACAAGTTGCACGTGCGTTCGCGCACGCAGGCGGTGATTAAATATCTGCAATAACCTCCGGGCGCATCACTAGTTTTGGGGATTTTCGGTTTAGGTAAAGACGGTAGATTAAGAGAACAGCATTGTGAACACCGCGCGTTGCGGAGTTTTTGCTTCCAATCACATTATGAA
>JAJPKI010000308.1 GCA_021323835.1 Verrucomicrobiota bacterium
ATTCCGCGCAATATCTCGGCACCGTTGTCGCCAACCCGACAATTCAAACGCTTTTGCCCGTCGCCTATCTATTCATCCAAAACACCAACGCCGCCGATACGCAACTCGGCGCGAGCGCGTCACTGTTTTATCTCAACGAATTTTACGACAACATCAGCGTGAGCATCCACGGACAATCGTCCGCGAGCTGGGTCAAGAAAAGTCACAATATCAATTTCACCGACGACCACCAATTTCTCTATCAACCCGGCAGCACGCGCGAAAGCAAAGTCATTTTTATGACCGATTATTCCGACAAAGCGCGCATGCGCACGACGTTGACTTACGCAATGGCGGCGCGCGTCGGCGGCGTTGGATTTTTTTCGTTCCCGATTCGCATTCATTTGAACGGCTCGTTCTGGGGACTTGAAGATATGGTGGAAAACGGCGACGAAAATTTCCTGACGCGAATTGATTTCGACCCGAACGGCGCGCTTTACAAAATGTATAATTCGCTCAACGCCGCGTCCGGCAACGAAAAGAAAACGCGCACGCAGGAAGGCACGGCGGATTTGACGACGCTCATCACCAATCTCGACGAATCGCTCCCGCTTGCCACGCGCGTCGCTTACGGTTATGACAATTTGGATTTGCCACAAGCTGCGAATTATTTCGCCACGATGGCGCTGGCGAGCAGCCAGGACCTCGGCCACAAAAATTATTATTTGTATCGCGACAGCGGCAACACCGGCGAATGGTCCATTTTTCCGTGGGACGTTGACCTGACGTGGGGACGCGACTGGGTTCAAACCTATCCCGGCACAAATTATTTCAACGATGTCATGTTCGTGACAAACGTTTTGAATTTTTATCCCGGCGCGCAAATCCAAAACAAGGCAACCAATCGCCTCTTCGATTTATTTTTCAACGCACCGGATTTCCGGCAAATGTATTTGCGCAGGCTGCGCACGCTGATGGACACAGTGCTCATGCCGCCGGGCACACCGACAAACCAACTCGTCATCGAACCAATCGTCCGCCAATACGAAAGCAAATTGAACCCGCCAAATATTTCACCGTCCGACGCCGCGCTCGACAACACATCGTGGGGACCGGTTTGGGGCGACACAAGCTTGAGCGTTTTCCCAAATGACGCCGAGAAATTGGTTTCACAATATCTCGCAGGCCGGCGAACGTTTCTTTATACCAGCCCAAGCGCGACGCTCAACGGCGACACGATTCCGCCCGCGCAACCGACAAATGCCTCGCTTACATTTGCGTCGTGGGATTTTAATCCGGTCAGCGCAAATCCAAATGAACAGTATATTGAATTAGCGAACACCAATTCTTACGCCGTGGATATTTCCGGGTGGAAAATTGTCGGCTCTGTCACTTACACCTTCCGCGGCGGAACCGTCGTGCCCACGAACCATTCCATTTTCATTTCGCCCAATGTCGTCGCCTTTCGCGCGCGCAACGCCAGCCCGCACGGCGGACAAAATTTATATGTCCAAGGACCGTTCAGCGGATTTTTGAGCACGCAAGGCAATTCGCCGCTGATTTTGGAAAATGCAAGTAACGTCCGCGTTTCCGCGAACAGCTTTGCCGGAAATTCTTTGTCATCGCAATTGACGCAGGGAAATCTTGCCGTGCTACGTGTTGGCGACGGCGCGGAAACGTTGAGCAGTCAGGGCAATTCCGTTTTCATTGACCAGTTCACAACGAACGGCGCGCTCGTGAACACAATTACCATTCCCGACAACGCAACCAACGCGTTCGTCATCAGCGGCAGCGCGTCGTCCGAAGGTTCGCTGACGCGTTCGGCGGATGGACGATTGCTTTTATTCGCCGGTTATCAAATTCCGCTGACAAATGCCGCGCTCTTGACAATGTCGCTTGCCAATACAAATTCCATCGCCGCGCCGCGAGCGATTGGCGCGGTGGACATTTCAGGAAGTTTCGCGCTCGTCGGCGTCACGACCAATCAATATAGCGCGAACAATATGCGTGGCGGCACGAGCGACGGGCATGGAAATTATTGGGGCGCGGGCGCGAACAGCGGCACTTATTATTTCGGCGACGGCGCGACGAACACCGTTCAAGTCAATTCCGCCAACACGATTGAAATTCAAATCATCGGCGGAAATCTTTATTTCACCACGCAGAAAAATACGAATGGCATCTGGAAAATTTCCGGCACGCCGATTACGCCTTCGACCGCGACTGTATTTTTGAACGCCGGTTCCAAAGCCAACCCGTATGCCTTCGCGTTCAATCCGAATTTCACGAGCGTCTATATCGCCGACGACACGACCAAAGGCGTCGGCGGAATCCAGCGCTGGAATTTTAACGGCTCGACGTGGGCGATGAGTTACGCGTTCACCGGCATCACCAACGTCGGCGCACGCGGCGTCGCCGTGGATTTCAGCGGCGCGAATCCAATTATTTACGCAACAACCGCCGAAGCGTCGACAAACCGGCTGGTTTCAATCGTTGACACCGGCGCGAATTCAACCGTGACGACACTCGCGACTGCCGGCGTCAATCAATTGTTCCGCGGTGTCGCTTTCGCGCCCGATGCGTCGAGCATTTCGCCGCAATTTTACAAAAGCGTTGCCGCGACCAATGGCTTCAAACTTTCGTGGACGGCTGTGCTCAATCAAAATTATTCCGCGCAATACATCGGTGACCTTTCGAGCACGAATTGGATTACGTTCACAAACCTCACCGCGACAACTCCTGTCGTGACGGTGATTGACACGAGCGCGCCTGCAAATACAAATCGCTTTTATCGCGTGATTTTGAATCCGTAATTTCACTCGACAGAAAATTTTCAGAAGACAAAAATAAAATCGTGAAACTTAAATGGCATAAAATTTCGAGTTACACCTTTCTTTTCATCAGCGCAATTTTCATGGCACTAAACCAATTCGTTTCGCGATATTTTGACATTCCAGCGGCAATTTTTATTGTCCTAACCAGAATTAAAGTTTTGGAAGAATTGAAACGAACGCCAAAATAATTTAATTCGCCGTTGACGGCGGCGGCGTGGGTTTCACGACCGGACGGTTCACGTTCTTCAATCGCTCGCGAACCATGTCGGCGCGAATCAAATCGCGTTCTTCGGCGGTGAGTTTGTCGGAATATTGCTTCTGCAAATGCGCGGGCTGCGTCGTCAAAAATAATTCGTCCACGAGCGAGCGTTCAGCGCCGGGAAACAATCCCAAATCCACGCCGACGCGGAGCAACGAAAGCAGATTCATCGTTTCCTTCGACGAAATGCTGTGCGCGTTCGCCAAAATTCCGTAAGCGCGCCCGATGTGGTTGTAAACCGTCTTCGGCTTTTTCTCCATTAAACTTTGCCGCGCGTTTTCTTCGTGCTCGATGATTTGCGACAAAACTTTTTCCAATCGTTCGACAATCATCGGCTCGTTTTCGCCGAGTGTCATCTGGTTGGAAACTTGAAAAACATTTCCGAGCGCTTCGGTGCCTTCGCCGTAAAGCCCACGCACGGCGAGACCGAGTTTGTTGACGGATTGGATGATGGGATTGATTTGTTCGGCGAGCACAAGCCCAGGCAGATGCAGCATCGCGCTGACGCGAATGCCCGTGCCAAGATTCGTCGGGCACGCGGTCAAATAACCCAGTTCGGTGTCAAAGGCGTAATCCAATTTCTTTTCCAATTCGGAATCGAAATGGTCAATCGCCGCCCACGCCTGCTTCAATTGCAATCCCGGCCGCAACGCCTGCATCCGCAAATGGTCTTCCTCGTTAATCATCACGGAAAAAGTTTCCTCGCGATTCAAAACCAAACCGCTGCCGGCGCTTTTCGCGGCGTGTTCGCGGCTGATGAGATGGCGCTCGACGAGAATTTGTTTGTCCAGCGCGCCAAGATTGTCCATTGCTTCGGAAAATGAATCCTTCATTTCCGGCAAACTTTCGACGGCGGGACGAATTATCTCCAAAATTTTCACGCGCTCCGGCTTTTTCGCCCAGCCCGGATACGCCGCGTCTTTCAAATTGCGCGCCAGTCGCACGCGACTCGACATGACAATCCGGTCATGCGGCCCATGACGGCGCGCCGTTTCCGCGGGAGAAATTAAAAATTCGTGAAGGTCTTTCATCTCGTCAAATTTTTCGGCGTCGTCGAACGCTCGCTCAATTGTTTGATTTCATCGCGCAACTGCGCGGCCTGCTCAAAATCTTCCGACTCAATCGCTTTCGTCAATTTCTTCTGCAACGTTTTCAGCTTGTCCGCAGTGTCGCGCGATTCTTTCAACGCTTCCGGCGCCTTGCCGACGTGTCGCGTGCCTTTGTGCATGGATTTCAGCAAACCGCTCAAGCCTTCGGCAAACGTTTTGTAACATTCCGGGCAACCGAGCCGGCCGGATTTTTTGAAATCCGCCTGCGTGAAACCGCACCGGGCGCATTTTACCTCCGAACCGCCGGCGGCTTGTTCGATCTCCTGCGACGCGCCGAGCCCGAGCATGAGGTCG
>JAJPKI010000182.1 GCA_021323835.1 Verrucomicrobiota bacterium
ATTTCCACAAATCGAGGAGCTTGCGGCAAAGCCCGGTTGATTTCAAACGCCGGCAAGTTTCAAAGATGTCGTTATTTCGTTGAAGAATTTAGCCGCGTGCTGCCGGTTTCTCGCGCGGCGTTGCCCAAAACTTTTGCGGCGGCATCATTCGTTGTTTTGAGAATGACGACGGCGTCCAATGACAAAGCCCACCAGCGCGCCGACGCCCGCAGCGATGCTGATGGCTTTGTAAACATGTTTATGCATCGCCTGGTCGGTTATTTTTGCGCCTTTCAACGCGCGATTGCTGATTTCTTCCGTAAGGTCAGTGACTTCATGTTTCATAATTTTATTTGGTTGAGTGTTAAGCGGCCTTCAAGGTTTCCGGCTCTTCGGAGTCGTCCCTCAATGCTTCGAGATTTTTCTCATCGGCAAGGTCTTCCAGTGTTTCATCTGCGTCCTTTTCCTGTTCCAAAATGTCTTCAATCAATTCAGCAGCTTCCTGATTATCCAAGAGCTTCGCCCATTTCAGCAAACAATTATAGGACGCAATTTCATAGTGCTCGACTTTTTGTCCGGCGGAAATCAAGGCGGCGTTGATGGTCGGCTCGTCTTTGTTATCCGACGCGATTTTGTCGCCTTCTGCCAGCAGCCCGACCGTAGCCAGGCATTTCTTGCCTTTTGGTTTTTCACCAAATGCCCTGAAAACTTTTTCAAGGTTTTTTACCTGTCCTTTGGTTTCTTCCAAATGGGACAAAAAGGCGGAGCGCAATTGCATGCACGTCGCCGCCTTTGCCATTTTTGGAAGGGCTTTGATAATCCGGCGTTCCGCATCATACATGTCGGCCAATTCGTCGAGAAAAAGATTTTTTAGAGTTGTCATAGAATTTAAGATTTTAGTTTTTAATGTTCGGTTTATGTCTCCGCCCATTCACGACGGAAAATAATCTTAGCGTATCGGATGCCAAGCCGCGTTTCATTGGAGGATGCGAGATAAGTTGTTTTATTTTCAAAAATTATCATGCATACCGCTCCATCCAATCCCATCCCATCGGTCATCTTGCATGTGCGGACATGAAAAAAAGAGCCGGACACTACAACCGGCTCTCTCTCGTTCGGCCGTTCGTGATTCGGCCTGTTTTAAAATACGCATTATCTTTGCGAACGATAGTGAGGTGTTCTACCCGCATTTGTGGTTTTGCAAATACGCTCGTTTAATTTATTTAAACGGCGTTTGAAATAATCATTTGAATCTTCCGCATTGGGGGACGAAATTGAGAACGATTGATTGAAAGAGGTTCGTTATGATTTGGTTTTTCTTTTGGCTGGCGATTGGATTTTTGGCGGGGGTGGTTTTCGCGTCATTTTTTGAATGGACGTTGCACCGTTATTTTATGCACAAGCCGTGGCGCGGTTTCCGGTATCCCTTCGAAACGCACACGCTGGTGCATCATCACATTTTCAAAGCGGACGAGTCGTATCATCTCGTCAATGAGAAAGACAAAAAGACAATCCCGATGGCATGGTGGAACGGGCCGGTGCTTGTGGCCTTGTGCCAGTTGCCGTTTTTAATCTGGGCATTTTTTGCGCACAAGTGGGGCGTGCTTTGCGGCGCGGCGATAGCATGCACATTGTATTTCACTGCCTACGAATATCTGCATTGGTGCATGCATCTGCCGAAGCAGCGGCGATTGGAAAAGTCGCGGATTTTTTACCGGCTCAACGGGCATCATCTGTTGCATCATCGTTATATGCAGAAGAATTTCAATGTAGTATTGCCGCTGGTGGATTTGCTGCTGGGCACGTTGCGATTGCGCGCCAAATTTAATTTCCGGCAGGCGCACGGTTCGTCCGTGCCGGATGTGCAGCCGAAGAAAAAGAAATTGAAACGGATAACCTCGACGACTTAAGGCAGTTAACAGCGTCTGACCTCACTCCATCGCCGCGAGCAGTTCATCCAGATGCACGCTGGCAAAGCTGGTGGCGGAATCGCTCATCGCATAGGGGATGATGAGTTCGCGTCCGTGCAGCAAACTGCCACAGGTATAGACCACGTTCGGCACATAACCTTCGCGCTCCGATTCATTCGGGGAAAGCAACGGTTCGCGCAGGCGGCCAATCACGTGTGTCGGGTCGTTCAAATCGAGCAAGAACGCGCCGAGACAATATCTCCGCATCGCGCCAACGCCGTGGCTCAACACCAGCCAGCCCGCTTCCGTTTCAATCGGCGAACCGCAGTTGCCCAGCTTGATGAATTCCCACGGTTGCGCGGGAGACAGCAAAATTTTCGGCTCGGCCCAAAAATGAATGTTGTCGGAGAACATGACCAAAATGTTTTCGTCGTCCTGCCGCGAGAGCATGACGAACTTGCCGTTAATTTTGCGCGGGAACAGCGCCATGCCTTTGTTCTGCACGGCGGGGCCGTTGAGCGTGCGAAATTTGAAATTCACAAAGTCCGGTGTTTCCAACAATTGCGGCAGGATGATTTTCCCATCGTAAGCGGTGTATGTCGCAAAATAATTGAAGCTGCCGTCTTCGTTTTGAAAACGGACGAAGCGCGCGTCTTCGATGCCGTTGCTCTGGCTGGGCGCGGACGGAAAAAGCACGCGTTGCGAAACGTTGCTGTCCGGCGCGAAGTGGACTTCGTAATTCGATTCCGCGAGCAATAAAATTCCGCGCGCCGCGCGAGACGCCGTTGCATCGGAAGTATCCGTCAGGCCTGACGCCAGCAAAACCGCGTGCAATTCCTTCAACGTGAAACCTTCGTGCAATTTGTCCAGCACGCGCCGGCAAAAATCATTTTGCACGCCCGCTTCTTCAAGTTTGTGCGCGAACAATCCCTTGTCGTAGGCGACATTGGGCACGCGTTCCGGCTCCATCACGAACGGCACGGTCGGCGTGAGGGTGATGCGATGCTGCGCGCTGATGATGCCGGTGCGAAAAGCGATTGAGGAAATGTGTCCTTCGCCGGTCGCGCGCAAACTCAAAATGAAACGCAACGCGCCCTTGGGCAATCCACTCTGGTCGGGATGCGGCACGATGGATGGATTGAACAGTGCCGCCGATTCCGGCGAATATTCGTGGGTGAAATAAGCACCGATGAGCAATTGCCGTTCGGGCGACGGCGTTGCGCCGGGCTCAAGATAAATGCTCACCTGCTCAAAGCGGGCGCAAAAAATCTTTTCGACTTGCTCGTGCCGGTTTGCGAACTGGCCAAGCACATGCGCCAGCAATTTTGTGACTTCCTCTTCCGGCAACGCCATGACGCGCGCGACGATGTGTCGCGAAATGTCGTCGGTGGTGGGACGAAACGGACGCATGAGCACGCGCGATTGGTCCCGGGTTAGCGTCGGCCCGATGCGTTTGGCGTGGAGAGTGGTAGTTTTCAAAATGAGTTGAGTTATTCCGCAGGTGTTTCCTTGAAACTGGTGAGCGAATTATGCAAGGCCTGCATTTCGGCGAGCGATAGTAGAAAGGCCAGCGTGGATTCCGCGCCTTGATTCTGGCTCAACCGGTCCATGTGCAAACCGTCGCGGCAGCCGCCGGTGGTGGAATCGTAAAGTGCAAGGCCAAGGTCGTTGCGGCCAAGAAACCACTCGAACGCACGCCGCGCTTCCGCGACCCAGAACATATCGCCCGTTGCATGATACGCCTCGATGCAGGCGGAAATCGTCACCTGCGCCTCGATGGGTTGCTGGTCAAAGATTGCTCGTTCCTTCCCGCGTGGAAAAAATCCATTCGAGCCGACGGGCCGGAACGAACCGGCATCCGAGGTTTGGATTTTTATCAGCCAGCGCAACGTTTTAAGACCGAGCTCCAGCATCGTTCCGTCATTCAGGCAGCGTCCGTTGAGAATCATTGCGTGCGGCAATTTTGCATTTGCATAGGAAACGACTTCTTCAAACCAGTGCCAGTCGTCGGTCGCGGCATCGGCATAACGTTGCATCAGTTTGGCCGTGAGCGACTCGCGGATTTGGCTCGCGCGCCGGTCACCGCCAAAGCGACGCAGATATTCGTCAATGCCGATGAGTGTGAACGCCCACGCGCGCGGCGAGGAAAATTCTGCGGCCACCGGCAACGCCTGTTCAAAAAGTTGTGCCGCGAGCATCTGGAAACTGCCCTGACCGACCTGCGACACGCACAAGCCCAACGCCCACAACGCGTGACCCTGGCAATCCTCGGAGCCGACCTCTTCCAGCCACCGACGGTCGAAGCTCATGAAATTTCGGAAGCGTCCGCTCTTGGGGTCGAAAGCGTGATTGAGAAACGCGGCATAGGTGGCGGCCTTCGCGCCGAGTTGCGGCGAATCGTGACCGAGTTTTTTCAGCATCAATGCCAGCACCAAAGCGCGGGCGTTGTCGTCCGTGCAATAGCCTTCGGAAAAATTTGGCACGGTGAAACTGGCGTGTTGAAAAATGCCGGTCGAATCGCTCATGCGAAACAGATGGTCGAGTTTCATCTCAGGCAATTGACCGGGCTGCTCGTCGAGCGTTTTGATGGGCGAAGATTTTCTGCCGACGAAACTGTGATCCTTCCGCGCTTGCTCGAACGATTTCGCGTAGAGTTGTGCGACGCGACTCCAAATCATTTCGCGTCCCATCTTGTAAGCATTCTTGCGCATTGAATGGCGCAACGGTTCGTCGCGCAACAATTCCACCACGGCGACAGCGATGGCCTTCGCATCGCGGAACGGCACGAGCTTGCCGCGTTCCGCCGTCAACAATTCTGCTGCGTGCCAGTAAGGCGTGGACACCACGGCGTTGCCCGCGCCAAATGCATAGGCCAGCGTGCCCGAAGTGATTTGCGATTCGGTGAGATACGGCGTGAGATAAATATCCGCCGCGCCGATGAACCTCATCAATTCTTCCAGTTCGACGAAGCGATTGAAGAAGACGACATTTTTTTGCACGCCCAAATCTTTCGCCAGCCGTTCCAGACTCAAGCGATAAGCTTCGCCTTCATCGCGCAGCAAATTCGGATGCGTCTGGCCGAGAACGATGTAAACGACGTTCGGAAATTCCTTGATGATTTCCGGCAACGCTCTCAACGCAAATTCAATTCCTTTGTTCGGCGACAATAACCCAAACGTGAGCAAAACCTGTTTGCCGGCGACGCCAAATTCGTCCTTGAAATAATTCGGGTCGGCGAACGGCATATCGGGAATGCCATGCGGGATGAGGTCAATTTTATTTTCCGGCGCTTGATAAATGTCGCGCAGAAATTCCCGCCCGCGTTCGCTCATCACGACGAGCCGCGTCGAACGCCGGAGCAATTCGCGCATCACGCGCCGTTGCTCGGGGTTCGGGTCGCGCAGAATCGTGTGCAGCGTGGTGACGATGGGCATGTTCAGTTCGCGCAGCAGCGCCAGCACATGACTGCCAGCCGGGCCTCCGAAAATGCCGAACTCATGCTCGACGCAAACCACGTCCACGTCCGTGATGTTCAGAAAATCCGCCGCGCGCAGATACGACGGCAAATCCTGTTCCGCAATCTCAAAACGGACTTCCGTCGGATAATCGTAACCGTCCGCGCGGTCATTGACCGGCACGACGAGGCATTGCAATTCCGGAAATTCTTTCGCCACGGCGCAGCGCAAATCCGTCGTGAATGTGGCGATGCCGCATTTGCGCGGCAGATAATCGCCGAGGAAAGCGACCTTACGAATGTCCGGTGGTTGCTGCATAAAATATTCCCCCTTGCTTCACAAGCTGAACGGCCTGTGACGACAACTCATAATATGCGCCACGCGGCGGCTTTCACCAAGAATCAATTCGAGAGCGGATTACGGATTGTTCAGGCAACCTTTAAAAGTTGCGGCGTAAATGGTCGCGATGGAGGGCTGATGGCGAACAAATTTAAATTGGCGTAAGTGAAAGCTAAAACGGAAGGGGCGGAAAATTTGTATTGATATTTATAGGCCGCGCAAAGTTCATGACAGAAAAGCAAATGCGTCTTTTCAACGTCGTGTAATTCAAACAGTTCACCGGCTTTAACCCAATCCCAACAGCGTATCTGCCATCCGGTCGTCTTTGTGGAAATGTTGAGCATTATTTTCCCTTCATCTTGATTAGCAACTGCAAGGATTTTATCCGCCTGAAGATTAAATCCAATAAGGGATACCCCCGACGGTCGTTTGTTGATTGGCGAAAAAAATCTTACGGAAAAATATTTTGCAAAACGGGGGAAATGCCCCTCGGTCATTCCCCAGATACCCACTTTGCGTTTTTGGGCTTATTTTACTAGTCGAAGGTAAACCAAAAACTTGAGGCATCTTGTTCGAAAGCTCAACCGGCGGGATTCGGGGTCCGCGCTTGTTCTGGGATTTAGCAAGAAAGAATAGATATTATGAAATCACCAGCAGTAGTTCGTGTCCGTTTCGACAGCCGTAAGAAAGAAGTGGCCGCCGCCCCGAAGTTTATTCCCAAGGCCAGTCTGCTAACCGTGCGCCAAAATGAGCGGATGAAATTGGAAGAAGCTTTTGTGCTCCAGAAACAATTGCTGGCCACGCGCGATTATGCGGAAGCCGTCATCGAAGCCGTCCCGCCGTTGTTGGTTCTCGACGAGGAATTGCGCGTGCAGACGGCCAACAAATCGTTTTGCAAAAGTTTCAAAATCCCCGCGAGCGAGACGATGAACCGTCTCGTGTATGAATTGGGCAACGGCCAATGGAACATTCCCGA
>JAJPKI010000013.1 GCA_021323835.1 Verrucomicrobiota bacterium
CGGCTTTGGCAAATGATTTCAGAATGCCTGTGCTCGATGAAACGGGTCTTACCAATCAATATTATTACGACCTCAAGTGGAATTCATCCGGTGGCCAGCAGCAAAACCAGCTTAAATTAAAACAAGCGCTCCTTGATCAACTCGGCTTGGAACTCGTTCCCGCTACCAACCCCATCGAAATGCTCATTGTTGAACGAGTGCCATAAGCAGCAAAAATATGGAACCCAAAATTCCCATCTCCACTTGGCGAACCGCTCACAAGAAATTGTTGCATGAGGATGAACAATATCGGAAGCGATTTTATTCCTATCGTGTCACCGTTGTTTGTCTTTCGTGCGTTTTGCTGGTCTTTTATTTGCCATTCTTTGGCATCCATTTTTTCGGGTTCGGAATAAATCTTTCCATCATGCTTGGCATAGTCGCCGTTATCATTTACCTGACGTTGCGACAGATTTCTTTTGAAAAACAAAGCATCAAACGTTATTTGCAATCGAGCCACAATCCCTAATCATATGTTAAGCAGCAGCAAAACTACGATGAGAGACCATACAAAATGGTTCCGAGTGTTCTGTGTGCTGCTGTCAGCGCTAATCGTTCTGGTAATTGTGTTGATCGTGGGGGCTTTGGTTCCATGGTGGCTCACCCGCCAGCCTACTTTTGGTGCTCCAGTTACCGGTCAGTCTATTCTCGTAATTCAAGGACACGGTGGCTGGGTAAATCGGGTCTCATTCAGTTCGGACGGGACACATATCGCCTCGGCTGGCGGCGCTCCTGACGTCGCTGTGAAAATGTGGAACAGTAAGACAGGCGAATTGCTTCGCACCCTCATAAGCCACAAATACGACGTCTATAGTGTGGCATACAGCCAAGATAGTCATTATCTGGTTTCAGGTGGGCATGACAAAACGTTGAAGGTATGGAATTCCGAATCCGGTCAATTGGTGCGAACGATTGAGGAACTTGAACAACATGTGCGAGACGCCGAGTTCAGCCCCGACGGTCTGCATATCGCTTCGGCCGATGGTATTGGGGTGCGCATGTGGAATGCAGCGACAGGGCAGGAAGAAGTCAAGTTGCGAGGCGAACAAGGACCAACCCTCCGCATCGCGTTTTCTCCTGACGGCCAACGGCTGGCTGCGGCAAGGATTGATGGGACGGCATGTGTCTGGAACACCGCCACCGGTGAACAATTACTGGTTTTTAGGGGGCATAATGAAAGAGTGTGTGATGTGACTTTCAGCCCCGACGGCAAACGAGTCGCAACGGCATGTTGGGATCACAGTGTGAAAGTATGGGATGCAATTACCGGACAGGAGATCGTCACGTTCACAGGTCATCGGGCACCGGTTTCTGCGGTGGCGTTCAGCCCTGATGGAAAGCATCTGGCTTCCGGCGGTGATGACAAAATTGTCAGAATTTGGAACGTGAGCGATGCCCGGGAAGTTTTAGCTTTTAGCGGGCATGCGGGCAACATTCGAAGTGTGGCCTTCAGCCCCGATGGAAAGCGCTTGGCTTCCTGCGGCGAGGACAAAACGATCAGAATATGGAAGGTGCGAGATTGAGAAGTGAAAAACCATGCACAATAATCGCCGCATAAATCATAATCTCAAAGTTACAAAAGGCTTCACGCTTGTTGAGTTGCTCGTTGTCGTGGCCGTTATTGGAATTTTGGCGGCGCTGCTTTTGCCCGCCTTGGCAATAGCGAAAGGAAAAGCCCGTTCCACGATGTGTCAAAATAATCTCAAGCAAATGGGCGTGGCAGTAAGATTGGCTTTAGACGCAAACGGCACTTGGCCCGTGCAACCAATCGAACTTGCAGATTTTGCCGGAAAAGATACTGGCGCGGACAATCAGCATATTCCTACGAATAGCAGTATTTGGTATTGCCCCAGTTGGAATGCTAATAAAGGATGGGATGGAGTGGGAACATATCAATTCAACCGCAATGGCAGTGGAGATGTCACCGGGAGTCCGGCGGATAAATCATTAGGGCTTGGAACAGGGCTGGGTGCAATGGAAGGCAGGAAGGAGCAGGAAATCATCAGCTCGGCGAACATGATTGTGATGGCGGAAATAAACGAAATCGGCGTCACTCCACCCGCGCCGCCGTGGCCTACGAATTTAGGTCCTGCATTTTTACAGGACTTTCCATTCAATCATTCCTATGGGTATTTTTTCGTTTTTCGTCATAATAAACATGCCAATTCACTATTTGGTGACGGACATGTTGAATCGGCAAATCATGACGGCTTGATTGGCAAAAATGATTCTGTCCGTCGTCGCTGGAATTACGACAACCAACCGCACGATGAAAATTGGAGATAATTTTATGTCAAAATTCATTATGATGCGCATTTTCCACTCGTTCACGTTAATTTGGTTAGCGGCTTTGATTTTGGGCACCATGGCTACACCCGCCATAGCCAAACAAATTTTTCTCGGGCCACTCGATGCGGGTGCCGAGCAACAAATGGACGACTGGTATCACGGCACCAGCGGCGATGCCTACCAATCTTTTGACGATACTGACCCGGCCATTGGTGCGCATGACTTCACTCTTGGGAACACCAACGCAGACCGGGGAAGTCATGCGGATTGGCGTTCTCAAATTTTTCCGCTCGGACCGGCGGTAGGCGGACTCAAACCCATCGACTTTTCGTTCAGCTACAAATTGACGGACAAGGTCAACGACAAGGACAACATCCGCGTGCAATTGCGTTTTTACGACAAAGCCACCAACTTTCTCACACAAAAAGAATTTCTGCTCGGCTCCGCCAGTCAGGATTCCGAAATGAGTGCTTATAAAAAAATAACCGTCACAGACATTCGTGCGCCGAAAAGAGCGCAATCGGCAGATGTCACGTTCAGCGCCAATTTCTATAAAGTTGACCAATGGTCATCGGGAACCGCCAGATTTGATGACTTCGCTGTGACCACCGCCTCACCTTTCCCATTTTTCAAATTTACTGTTGTCCCGGCAGCGCTGCTGTTGATTGCCGGTTTGACCGCGTGGTTCATGCGGTATCAGAGTCAAAGTAAATTGGGATAATAGTCGGAAATAACTTTGAGTTTTAATGCCGCTTTCAGAAAACAACAAACCATTGCTACGAACCGCCCTCGAATCCGTGTGCGAGGCGTTGGCAACGTCATCGCCAACGGCGTTAAAAAAATTTCAAAAATAATCTGTTCGCTTTCCATATTGGCGTCCATGTATTGATAAAGATGATGGCCGAAGACATGGAATTAGTGCGCGATTACGCCACCCGCCAGTCGGAAGAAGCGTTCGCAACGCTGGTTTCGCGGCACATCCATCTCGTTTATTCCGTCGCTCTGCGCCAAACGCGCGACCCGCATCTCGCCGAAGAAGTCACGCAGGCGGTTTTCATCATTTTAGCGCGCAAGGCGAAATCACTTGGCGATAAAACCATTTTAACAGGCTGGCTTTATCGCACGGCGCAATACGCGAGCGCCGATGCATTGAAAATGCAGCGGCGACGACAGCAGCGCGAACAGGAGGCTTACATGCAAACGATTTTGAATGAACCCGCCGAATCTCAAGTCTGGCAGCAAATCGCGCCGATGCTCGACGCCGCGATGCTGCGCCTCGGCGAAAAGGACCGAAATGCCGTGTTGCTCCGATTTTTTGAAGGCAAAGATTTTAAGGATGTCGGCGCGGCTTTGGGTGCGAGTGAAGACACGGCAAGAATGCGAATCAATCGCGCGTTGGGAAAATTGCAGAAAATTTTTCTGAAGCGCGGCGTTGATTCAACGACCGCGGCAATCGCCGAAACGATTTCAAATAATTCCATTCAATCTGCGCCCGCCGTTTTGATCAAAACAACAACTGCCGTTGCGCTGGCCAAGGGTGCAACGGCTTCGATTTCTGTCACCGCTCTTGCAAAAGCAACATTCATAACCATGAAAACAAAAACTATTATTGCATCTGCTGCCGCCATCGCCGTCATCATTGGCTTTGGCACTTTTTTCACGTTTCATAAATCGGCATCGCATTATGTGCAGCCGAAAAAGGAAACAATTCCCGTCAAACTTCCCAATGACGGCTTCGAATTTTCACATACCAACGGCTCATTCGTCATCGACATGGATCCGATGGTCAAACGCACGGCGACATCGCAACCGTCCGCCCACATCAAATCGCAGGGAATGCCCGATACCCCCGATGCATTCATCGCTGCCTCGAACGGTCGCTGGATTTCAGCAGCCAGCAGAATCATTTACCGCATCCGGACAAATTCGTTGTTGTTCGGCAAACATGTCCGCATCAGCGGCTGGGTAAAGACACGCGACGTCGCCAACTGGGCCGGCGCGACTGTCCAGATCGTCATCGGCAACGGTCACGTTTACGCCAGCGACGATATGTGCGACCACCTCATCCGCGGAACGAGTGATTGGCAAAAAATTGAATTCGTCACGGATATACCGAACGAACCTGCCGCGCTCGTTGTCCTCCCGACGTTGAATGGCCCCGGCGACGCGTGGTTCGATGATTTCCAGATTGAAATCGCTCCCGACGACCTGCCGGCTACTGACGACCGCACGTGGAATTTCTGGAGTCCAGACGGTTACGATTATTCCATGACGACCGACACCAATGTCCTGCATGATGGTCATCCCACGAGCGTTATCCGTTACACCGGTAAAACACCTCCGCTGAAGGGCACGCAGGCCGGCCTCGGAAAAGTGGTGCATGACGTCAAAGAATATACCGGCCATACCGTGCGCATGAGCGTTTGGATGAAAACCGCCAATCTCCCCGGCCATGGCTGGCAAATTCTGCAACCGCAGGACGCAAACGGCAAAATTCTGGCCAAGTATAAATTAGTCGGAAGCCGGCCCACCGGCGACACGGATTGGACGTTGCATACCATCACCTGCCAAATTCCACCCGACACCCAATATTTCAACATCAATTGGGGATTCTACGGCACCGGCGAGATGTGGATTGACACCGATTCGTTTAAACTGGAGGTCGCTGATGAACTTAATGGAGGAGTTTTCGGGCAACAAAAAAATTAATTGCCGTCATCGCGACTCGTGCTGCATTTCGCGCCCGCTATGCGTGAAAAATAACTTGTTACCTTTCCCCGATTGGCGGCATTTAGTGGTAGATGCAAGAATTGGATGACAACGCTTTGTTGCGCGAATACGCCGCCAATAATTCTGAAAGCGCCTTTTCCACGCTCATCGCCAGGCACATCAACAAAGTTTATTCCACCGCCTTGCGCCACACGAATAATCCGCATCACGCGGAAGAAATCACGCAAGCGGTTTTTATTATTCTCGCGACGAAAGCAAATAAATTGTCGCGCCATCCCATGCTTTCGGGTTGGCTGCATCAAACGGCGCGATTAGCCGCTATCACTTTTTTGCGCGGCGAAATCCGGCGCACACGCCGCGAACAGGAGGCATGCATGCAAACTTTATCCGATGAAATCGAACCAAACCTGTGGTCACAACTCGCTCCATTGCTCGATTCGGCAATCGCCGGCCTCGGCGACAAAGACCGTTACGCGATTGTGCTGCGGTTCTTCGACGGCAAAAGCATGAAGGAAATCGGCGATGCTCTCGGCAATAACGAAGACGCAGCCAAAGTGCGAGTGAATCGCGCATTGGAAAAATTACGGAAATTATTTTTGAAGCGCGGCGTTGATTCAACGACCGCGGCAATCGCCGAAACGATTTCAAATAATTCAATTCAATCTGCACCTGCCGTCCTAATCAAAACAACAACTGCCGTGGCGCTGGCCAAGGGCGCGACGGCTTCGCTTTCCGCCGCCGCCATTGCAAAGGCAACGCTGTTTACAATGAAAGTAAAATCCATTGTTGTGACGGGCGCGGTGGTTGTCGTCATTGGCGCGGGAATCGGTTCGTTCATTTTTTCGCATTTCTTTCATTCATCGCCGCCGGCGGTCGCAGTTCCCATCAAACCGGCTAACAGCGATTACGTAGAATTCGGCGCTTACCTTGAATCAGTTGCCGTGCTCGGCCAGCAATATCCTGACCTGCTCGACCGTGTTTCGAAAAATTACAAGGACAACCGGTTTTTGAGTGAAGTTGATCCGGACACGCGGCGCACGACGAATTCGCCGCCGTCGGCTCACATCAAATCACTTTTCACTTCATCGGCAAACGGTGTGGCGGATTATCTGGCGTCGCTTACTTCCACGAACGGCGCGCTCATGGCCAATGGCTATTTCCATTATGACTTTACTAACGGCTCGCCGTATCTCGGCAAGCGCATCCGGCTTACCGGCTGGATAAAAACCAAAGACGTCGTTAATTGGGCGGCGGCAAGCCTCGTCGTCTCGGATGAAGCCGGACACGTTTACGGCTGCGACCCGATGAGCGACCGTCCGATTAGCGGCACGACGGATTGGCAGCAGATTGAAATCGTCACGCAACTTCCGGACAAACCATGTTTCACTTATTTCGGGCCGTCTCTTTACGGCGCTGGCGAAATCTGGGCGGATGATTTTCAAATTGACGTTGTTCCCGACAACACGCCGATTACCGACGATCGCATTTGGCACGTGTGGAGTCCGAATCCAAATGATTTTTCTGAAGTAACAGATTACAAAGTCACGCACGACGGCCATTCGAGTCTTTGCATCACTTACATTCCGTCCGGCAACGCGCCCAAAGGTTCGTGGATGTGGTGGGGTCAGGACATTCGCGCGACGGAAAAATATGCCGGCCATTTGGTGCGCATGACGGTTTGGACGAAAACGGAAATTGTCGGCGGCAGTTTGCGACCGAATCTCCGTCCGAAAGGCGCGAATTTTAAATTGCTCGCGCAAGACAAAATGCTCGGCGCGAGCGGACGCGTCAACGGCACGACGGATTGGGCGCAGCAAACCATCATCTGCAATATTCCAAAAGGGACCTGGTGTCTCGACACGGGATTTGCCTTTCACGGCAGCGGCAAGGTTTGGATTGATATGGATTCGCTCAAATATGAAATCATTGACAATCCGAACAAACCAAAACTCATCCGCTAACTTGCAAACGTTTATGACAACCCAACTGTTCAAACGGAAAATTGTCGCGGACAAAAATGTTGCGCACGTCTGCCAAATCATTTGTTCCATCGTTTCCGGATTGGTGATGGTGCTTGGCATCCGGCGGCTCACGACATTGGATTTAGACGAAGCGCAATTATATTTGGCGTTGACTGGCACGCTGTTTCTCTCCGGCATTTTTATTGTGCTCGCGTTTCTCTGTCGCATTTGGCGAAAGACAGAAGAATGCGCAAAGGAAATTCCCCGTTCCGGTTTCTAACCAATCGAAGCCATGTCGAAGACGAAAATCAAAACAACAATTGTCATCTGCATCGTCGTGCTGCTGGCAATAATTGGAGTTTTCATTTTCAAAAAACATCGGCAAGAAGTTTACGCGCAACAATTCGTCGGCAATTGGGAAGGCACAATGTCCCTGGGTCCGGGACACGGCCCTTATCGCTGGCGCGTAGTCGTAAAAATTTCCAGCGACGACGGTGTGAACCATGTGCTGATTGACCAAATTGATTACGGCACCAAAAATAACATAGCCGAACACGTGACCGCGGGAAAATTGGCGGTTGATTTCAGCTCCGACTCGTTCAGCTATCACGGCGTCCTGCACAATAACTGAAACGAACTCCGCGGAATTTGGAGATGGGGACAGGCGCAACTTTTATTGAATCTGGAAAAAACAAATAATCCCGACCTGATTCCCGAGCCGTTGATGCCGGATGAAATTGCGCAGCGCACGGGAGCAAATTGGCAAGGACTTTGGAAAAGCACGCTGACCAACGGCGTTTCCGTTCAGCGGGCGTATTTGAAAATTGTCGAGCCGACCAATGACAGCATTCGCGCAGAATGGGACAACATTGATTTGCCATATTTGATTCATTATCCGGCAATCATTTCGAATTACAGCCGGTCTCATCTGCGATTTGTCGTGAACGGCATCGGTGGAACTTACAACGGGAACCTGGACGACAGCGGCAACACAATCACCGGAAGATGGCGGCAAGCCACTTTCACGCCGATGACGTTTGTGCGTGTTGACCCGCACGATGAAGAGCAAGCGCTCGATGCCGGAAAAAATTATAATTACACCAACGACACTGAATTGCCCGGACATTGGAGCGGAACGCTGCCAAAAATTTCTGGAGTTCAATTGCGAATCGTCCTGCACATCGCTTCTTTGTCCGACGGCGCGCTTTCTGTCGCGATGGACAGTCCTGACAGGGCGATTTTCCGCGTTCCGCTGGGCATTCAATTTACACCAACAGCCGTTCGCATAAGCGGCAAAGACGGTAAGCCGATATTCGACGGGAAACTCTCGGGCGGCAAACTTTCCGGCACATGGATAATTAACAACCATCCTGAACCGCTGACGCTCGAAAGGAATAAATCATGAATTCCCGACGCGCATTTACGCTGATCGAATTGCTCGTGGTCATTGCCATCATCGGAATCCTGGCATCGCTATTGTTTCCTGCCTTTGCCTCCGCAAAAAGAAAAGCGCAGCAAATCGCCTGCCTGAACAATGTCCGGCAATTGACGCTGGCGAGTTCCATTTATGCCGGCGACACCGGTTCTCATGCCGCTTACAATTTTGCCAATAATCTTTGGATGGGCCTGGACTACTACGGAAGCCAAAAACAAATTTTGATTTGTCCCGCGACGCACGTGCCGGAACCGGCGCCCACAAATTATTTTATCGGCGCGGCTGACCTTCCGTGGGCGTGGCTGGACAACACCGGAACAAATATTTTTATCGGCAGCTACGGATTGAACGGCTGGCTTTACGACAAAGCGACTTTCGGCGGCGCGGCGCATCCCGAATTCATGATGAGCAAGGCGATGATGATTCAAAAAACTTCCTCGACGCCGATTTTTTGCGACGCGATGTGGGACGACTTTTGGCCGCTGGAAACCGACCCGCCGAGTGACGACCTTTATCACGGCATTTTTCCGGAAACAGGCATGCAACGCTGCACAATTGTGCGGCACGGCGCAGGAAATCCAGCAAGCGCGCCGCAAGTTTTCGACACAAGCCAGCGGTTGCCCGGCGCGGTTAACGTCGGAATGGCGGACGGCCATGTGGAATTGGTGAAATTGGAAAATCTTTGGAACCTCTACTGGCATTTGAATTGGCAAACACCTTCTCCACGACCGCAATAAATGGCGATTGAATTCAACCCTTGTCGCGAACCCCGCTTGAAACCGTGTGCGAGGCGCTGGCAACGGTCATTTGGCAGTAAAAATTCTTCAAAATACTTTGTCCACTTCGCCATTCATTGACTGCCGTGCGGTGGACATTCTTTGCTTTTTTGCGATTGATCGATGCAGGCGTTATCCGCCGTATTGTTTTTTCAACTGGTTGAGATGCTCTGCCAATTGCGCAATCCATTCCATAATCGTCCGGCGAAAATCCGTCGAACCCGTAATGCTTTTGGTTATATTCCCGATTGCGCCACGCCAATCCGCCGCCCGCATACGAACTGGAAAAATTAAATCCCACTCGCGTGTAAAACTTTTTGCCCTCCACGCGTCCCTTCACAATATCCGGCATGCCGCCATCCATGACGGGCGTAAATTCCGTCACGCCAAAATTTTCGATGTCGCTCCACCGATATGTGATGGTTTGCAATGCCGAGCGGATGGTCAACCCCTCCGGTTTGGCTTCAAACAACGCGCGCCGGGGCAACATTTGAATGACCGCAAAGACGGCAAGTCCACCAAACAGGATGATGCAGAAAATGGCCCATGGCACGGTCTCGAAATGCCATGTTCTTTGCAACGACCACCCCAATGCCGCGTAACTGCATATCAAAACACTAGTCTGCATAAGCCGAAATTTGTTGAAATGTAGAATGGTGATGTTAAAACCCTCTTGTAAATAGGGGCTATTCTGGTCAATCCCAGTCATTGGCTCCACTTAAACAAATGATA
>JAJPKI010000196.1 GCA_021323835.1 Verrucomicrobiota bacterium
AAATGTCCGCGCGCCAAAGAACGCGCAATTGCTGATGGAAATGTGCGGCGATTTGGTGGCGCGACCGTTCGCAAGTAAATCGCAAACGGAATTGCCGCTGGCAGCTTAAATGGTGGCCGTCCGCAAGGACTTATCTCGCTCTCCGAAATTTTTCCGCTTCAATTTTTGCGAGCGTTTCGGAAACTTCCTTAACGATTTCAGTTTTGCCCAACATTTTCGCGGCTGCGGCGCGATGTAAATGTGCTTCGACCATTTGCGGGTCGAGTGCGATGGCGCGTTCGGCAAACTCCATCGCCTTTTCGTGGCGACCCAATTGCCCAACCATGCTCGCGAGATTTGACCAGCCAAGTTTATTTCCCGGGTCCAAATTCATCGCCTGCTCCATGCAGCGCATCGCCTCCATCGGCCGGTTCATTTCAAACAAAACTCCACCGAGATTGTTCCAAATTTTGAAATCGGTTGAATCCAGTTGCAGTGCGCGGCGATAAAGGGTTTCGGCTTCGGCGAATTTTCCGAGCGCGGCCAATCCAACGCCGCGATAAAACAGCGCTTTTGCGTCCTGCGGATTTTCCGCGTGCCAACCGCGCGTGAATTCGAGCAGTTCGTCCCAAAAATTTGCTTCGCAAAGTTCGCGCGCGGTTCGGATTTTTTCGTCGCGATTCACTCGCGATGGATTAAACGAAAATTGCCGCGCGTGAAATAAAAATCATTTAAAATTTCCAGAGGAATGTGAACAGAAACTGGTGCTCGCCCGGCGCTTTGAAACCAAATTTGAAATCGCCGGGATAATTCCACGTCGGGTCGCTGGTCGTGAAATATTGGTAGCCGCCGCCAAGCCACATGCGCGGGTTGATGCGAAAGCGCGCGCCGACAAAAAATTGCGCGGCAAAAACGGCCGTGGATTCCGTGCCGCTGATGGTCGGATTCGCAGGTGTCGTGAGATTTTGCGCATCAAAAATCGCCGCGGCTGCGCCCACGCCGCCGCCGATGTAAGGAACGATGTGGCCGTTGTCCAGCGGCAGTGTGCCCATGATATTTGCCATAAACGGCAGGTTGTAATAATTCGCGCGGTCGTAAGTGAAGAAATTGATGTGATCCACTTCTGCGCCGTTCAGGCCGACTTCAAAATCAACGGAGACATTTGGATTGAATTGAAAACCGCCCGCGGCATTCACCGCAAATCCCGGTTTAAACCTCACATGGTCGTTCGCGGGCACGCCGAAATGCATCAAATGTGTGTCGCTAAATAATGACGGCCCGACTTCTGCGCGAAAATATGGCCCGGCAAAATCCGGCGAATACCAGATGTAACCTTCATTGTCATTTTCACTCTGCGTCGTGGGCGGCGGCGGTGGAATTGGCGCGGGCGAATAATAAGTTGGCGGCGGCGTGGAATAATAATCCGGCCGATAGTATTCATTCTGGCCGTAACTGTAATCGGCTTTGACGGTGAGCGTAACGATGAAGAGCGCCGCGGCGGCTGAGAGAGAAGTTTTTGTCATAAATTCGCCTGAACTTCACGTCACTGTCACAGTGCGTCAAGCGAATGGAACTGGGGTGAAATCCTAGTGCAAATAAAAAAAGAATTGTGTTTGCCCGCCATCGCAAAATCGCTGCTTTCTTTAATTTCCATCGCTGCTAAATTGCTTCATGCCTTTTAGCAAATTGGGTTTAGCTCCGGCGGTCGTGGACGGCGTCAAAGCAATGGGTTACATCGAACCGACGCCGATTCAATTGCGCGCGATTCCGCTCGTGCTCGCCGGACGCGACGTCATCGGCAGCGCGCAAACCGGCACGGGCAAAACCGCTGCGTTCGCTTTGCCGATTCTTTCGAAGCTCGCGCAACACGCGCCCGGCCCGCGCGCGCTCGTGCTCGAACCGACGCGCGAACTCACTTCGCAAGTTGAAACTGCGATTCACAATTACGCGCGCTTCACCAATCTCAAGACCACCGTCGTTTACGGCGGCGTTGGTTACGGAAGGCAAACCGATTCGTTTCGCGCCGGCACGGACATCGTCGTTGCGACACCCGGACGATTGCTTGACCATCTCGAACAAGGCGCCGTGCGATTTGATAAACTCCAATTTCTCGTGCTCGATGAAGCCGACCGCATGCTGGACATGGGATTTTTGCCGGACGTTCGCCGGATTTTGGACAAATGCCCGCGCCAGCGGCACACCGCGCTTTTTTCCGCGACAATTCCGCCGCAAATCGAAACGCTCATCAAATGGGCAATGCACAATCCTGAAACTGTGGAGATTGGCGCGCGCCGTTCGCCGGCAGAAACCGTCAAGCACGTCATTTATCCCGTCGCCGATTCGCAGAAGACCGATTTGCTCCTCAAGTTGCTCGACTCCGTGAATTACAATTCCGTTCTCATTTTCTGCCGCACAAAACACGGCGCCGACCGCATCGCACACACGCTCAAGCGCAACAATCACGCGGTCGCAGTTTTACATTCCAACCGCACGCAACGCGAGCGCGAGCAGGCGTTGCGCGGATTTCGCGACGGCCGATTTGAAGTGCTCGTGGCCACGGACATCGCTGCGCGCGGCCTCGACATCGCCGACGTCAGCCACGTCATCAATTACGACGTGCCG
>JAJPKI010000177.1 GCA_021323835.1 Verrucomicrobiota bacterium
GATGAAGGCGCGGCAGATGTTGTTCGCGAGCAAACTTTTTGGCGCGGACATCAAGAAAATCATCCCGGTCATCAACACCGACGGCAGTGACTCGGCGCAGTTCGACAATTGCGTGGAGATGCTCGTCATGGCCGGACGCGAATTGCCGCACGCGATGATGATGATGATTCCCGAGCCGTGGGAAAATCATGAGAGCATGGACGCCGAACGTCGCGCGTTTTATGAATTTCATTCGTGCCTGATGGAGCCGTGGGATGGCCCGGCTTCGATGGCGTTCACGGACGGAAAAATTATCGGCGCATGTCTCGACCGAAACGGCCTTCGTCCGTCGCGTTATTATGTGACCAAAGACGACATGGTTATTATGGCGTCGGAAGCCGGCGTGTTGCCCGTCGCGCCCGAGCGCGTTTTGACGAAAGGTCGCTTGCAGCCAGGCAGAATGTTTCTCGTGGACACGGAGCAAGGCAGAATTGTCGCCGACGAAGAGCTCAAGAAAAAATACGCGGGCGCAAATCCTTACAAGAAATGGCTCGATGAGCATCACGTGCTGCTCGAAAATTTGCCGACGCCGGAAAATCTCACGACGCCCGACCACCGCAAAATTTTGCAGCGACAGCAGGCGTTCGGCTACACGTTTGAAGATTTGCGTTTCATCATCGGTCCGATGGCGAACGACGGCGTCCAGCCGCTTGGCTCGATGGGAACGGACACGCCGCTCGCGGTTTTGTCCAACAAGCCGCAATTGCTTTACAATTATTTCAAGCAATTGTTCGCGCAGGTTACGAACCCGCCGATTGACCCGATTCGCGAAGAAATTATCACTTCGACGGAAACAATGGTCGGTCCGCGCGGCGGTTTGTTGAGTCCGACGCCGGAAAGTTGCGCGTTGATTAAATTAAAACATCCAATTCTCACGAATGAAGAACTGGAAAAATTGCGTCAGGTTGACGGCGGAACGTTCAAAGCCGTCACGCTGCCGATTTTCTTTGACGCAAAAGGCAAATCACCCGGAAAAAGTCTCGAAGCCGCGATGGAAAAATTATTTGCGGATGCGGACAAAGCGATTGCCGACGGCGCGAACATTTGCATTTTGTCCGACCGCGGCATTTCGCCGGAGCAGGCGCCGATTCCCGCGCTGTTGGCGGTCGCCGGTTTGCATCATCATTTGATTCGCAACGGTTCGCGCGGTCGCATCGGTCTCGTGCTCGAATCCGGCGAGCCGCGCGAGGTGCATCATTTTGCGCTGCTCATCGGCTACGGTTGCAGCGCCATCAATCCGTATTTGGCGTTCGCATCGGTGGACGATTTGATTGACCAGGGTTTGCTCGTCAACACCGACCACAAAACGGCGCACAAAAAATTTGTCAAAGCCGTTGTCAAAGGCGTCGTCAAAACGATGGCCAAGATGGGCATCTCGACGATTCAAAGCTATCGCGGCGCACAAATTTTTGAAGCCGTTGGCCTCAACAGCAAAGTCGTGGACAAATATTTCACGTGGACACCGTCGCGGATTCAGGGCGTCGGCCTCGATGTCATCGCGGCGGAAGCGCTCGCGCGGCATCATCACGCATTTCCCGACCGGCCGGTCAACGGCGTGCTCGATGCGGGCGGCCAATATCAATGGCGCGACAACGGCGAATATCATTTGTTCAATCCGCAGACGATTCACAAGTTGCAGAACGCCTGCCGCACGAATAACGAAAAGATTTATCGCGAATATGCCGAGCTGATTAACAATCAGGCAAAAAATCTTTGCACGCTGCGCGGCCTGCTCGAATTCAAATTGGCGGAGAAGCCGCTGCCGATTGAAGAAGTCGAATCGGTCGAAGAAATCGTGAAGCGTTTCAAAACCGGCGCGATGAGTTACGGCTCGATTTCCAAAGAAGCGCACGAAGCGCTCGCGATTGCGATGAATCGTCTTGGCGGAAAATCGAACACCGGCGAAGGCGGCGAAGACCCTGAGCGTTACGTTTGGACGAATGCGCAAGGCGATTCGAAAAATTCTGCGATTAAGCAAGTTGCCTCGGGACGTTTCGGCGTCACGAGCCATTACCTCGTCAACGCGCAGGAATTGCAAATCAAAATGGCGCAAGGCGCGAAGCCCGGCGAAGGCGGCGAATTGCCCGGCAAAAAAGTTTATCCACCGATTGCAAAAGTGCGCGGCACGACTGCGGGCGTCGGTTTGATTTCTCCGCCGCCGCATCACGACATTTATTCCATCGAAGATTTGGCGGAGCTGATTCACGATTTGAAAAATTCAAATCGCAACGCGCGCGTCAGCGTCAAGCTTGTCGCCGAAGTCGGCGTCGGCACCGTCGCGGCGGGCGTCGCGAAAGCGCATGCAGACGTCGTTTTGATTTCCGGTCACGACGGTGGCACCGGTGCATCGCCGTTATCTTCGATTAAACACGCGGGTGGGCCGTGGGAACTTGGCGTTGCTGAAACGCACCAGACGCTCGTGTTGAACGGATTGCGCAGCCGCATTTACGTCGAGACGGACGGACAATTGAAGACCGGCCGCGACGTTGCGGTCGCCGCGCTGCTCGGCGCGGAAGAATTTGGTTTTGCCACCGCGCCGCTCGTCGTGCTCGGCTGCATCATGATGCGCGTTTGCCATTTGAACACGTGCCCGGTCGGTGTCGCGACGCAAGACCCGCGATTGCGCGAGCGTTTTGCCGGCAATCCCGACCACGTCGTGAATTTCATGCGCTTCATCGCGCAGGAACTTCGCGAAATCATGGCCAAGCTCGGCTTCCGAAAATTGGAAGACATGGTCGGGCGCACGGACAAATTGAATCCGTGGCAAGCGATTGGCCATTGGAAAGCCAAAGGTTTGGATTTGACGCCAATTTTGCATCAGCCCGAAACAGCTACATGCGAGACAGGCCGTTTTCGCACGCAAGCGCAAGACCACGGTCTCGAAAAATCTTTGGACGTGACGAAAATTTTGGAAATTTGCAAACCAGCAATTGAGCGTGGCGAACGCGTGAAAGCCGAATTGCCGATTATCAACGTCAATCGCGTCGTCGGCACGATTACCGGCAGCGAAATCACGAAGAAACACGGCCCGAACGGTTTGCCGGAAGACACGGTGCAATTGAAATTCAACGGCAGCGCCGGTCAAAGTTTCGGCGCGTTTGTTCCGAAAGGAATGACGCTGGAACTCGAAGGCGACGCCAATGATTATTTCGGGAAAGGTTTGAGCGGCGGAAAACTCATTGTCTATCCGCCCAAAGGCTCAACCTTCGTGCCGGAAGAAAATATTATCATCGGCAACGTGGCGCTTTACGGCGCGACGGCGGGCGAAATTTTTGTGCGCGGCATGGCGGGCGAACGTTTTGCTGTCCGCAATTCCGGCGTCAACGCGGTCGTCGAAGCCATCGGCGACCACGGTTGTGAATACATGACCGGCGGTCGCGTAATTGTGCTCGGCAAAACCGGACGCAATTTCGCTGCCGGCATGAGCGGCGGCATTGCTTACGTTTTGGATGAAGCCGGCGATTTCAAAAATCGTTGCAACATGGAATTGGTCGGCCTTTCGAAATTGGCCGACGCGGATGAAATTGAAGAAGTTTGGAAATTAATTCAACGTCACCAGACTTACACCAGGAGCGAACGCGCGGCGAAAATTCTCGGCGACTGGAAAAATTTCGTTCCGAAATTCGTCAAAGTGTTGCCGAAAGATTACGCGCGCGTTTTGGAATCGTTGAAGAAAATTCAATCGCAAGGCTTGAGCGGCGATGACGCCATCATGGCCGCGTTCGAAGAAAACGTCCGCGACGTCGCGCGCGTCGGCGGCGGATAAGTTGTCCGCAGATTTCGCAGATGAACGCTGATTTTCAGAAAAAAGACAGAGACCCGCAAACTTATGCCGTCATAGGCGCGGCAATGGAAGTTCATCGCCATTTAGGCCACGGTTTTCTGGAAGCTGTTTATCAGGAAGCATTGGCAATTGAATTAACGGCGCAAAAAATTCCATTTCAACGCGAAGTAATCTTGCCAATTCGATATAAAGAACAGCTTTTGCAGTGCGGCTATCGTGCAGATTTTATTTGTTACGACGAAATCATTATTGAATTGAAAGCTATCAGCCAATTAACCGGCGTAGACGACGCACAAGTAATTAACGAATTGAAAGCCACCAGATTCAATCGCGGCTTATTGCTGAATTTCGGATCAACGAGCTTGGAATATAAACGCCTTGTCTTTAATCTGCGCGAATCGGCGCAATCTGCGGATAATAATTCCGTGGAGAAATTAAAAAAAATCAACCTAGTAGGAGCATAACTTGGGCAAACCAACCGGATTTTTAGAAATCAATCGCGAACTGCCGAAAGACCGTTCGGCGCTCGGCCGCGTCGCCGACTGGCGCGAATTCCACGAGCACATGCCGGAAGCCGACCTGAAGAAACAGGGCGCGCGCTGCATGGATTGCGGCATTCCGTTTTGTCACACTGGCCAACTCGTCAGCGGTATGGCCAGCGGTTGCCCGATTCACAATCTGATTCCCGAATGGAACGATTTGGTTTATCGCGGTCTTTGGCGCGAAGCGCTCGAACGCCTGCACAAGACGAATAATTTTCCGGAATTCACCGGACGCGTTTGTCCCGCGCCGTGTGAAGGCTCGTGCGTTTTGGGAATTAACAATCCGCCGGTTACGATTAAAAATATCGAGCAATCCATCGCCGACCACGGCTGGGAAAACAATTGGATTGTTCCTGAAGTTCCAAAAAAACGGACAGGCAAAAAAGTTGCCGTCGTCGGTTCAGGCCCTGCCGGACTTTCTGCCGCCGCGCAATTGAACAAAGCCGGTCATCTCGTTACAGTTTTTGAGCGCGCCGACCGTCCGGGCGGATTGCTCATGTATGGCATCCCCAATATGAAGCTCGACAAAAATGGAGTTGTGCTGCGTCGCATCAAAGTGCTCGAAGCGGAAGGAATTCAATTTGTTTGCAACACGGAAGTCGGAAAAAATTATCCGGCGGAAAAATTGTTGAAGGAATTTGACGCGGTCATTCTCGCGACCGGCGCGACCAAGCCGCGCGATTTGCAGATCCCCGGACGCGAATTGAAAGGAATCCATTTTGCGATGGATTTTCTGACCGCGAACACCAAAGCGGTTTTGGATAATCACAAGAACGGCGATTTCATTGATGCGACCGGCAAAGATGTCGTTGTCATTGGCGGCGGCGATACTGGAACCGATTGCGTCGGCACTTCGATGCGGCACGGCTGCAAGTCGTTGGTGCAGGTGGAAATTTTGCCGAAGCCGCCGCTCGAGCGCGCCAAGGACAATCCGTGGCCGGAGTGGCCGAAGGTTTACAAGATGGATTACGGTCAGGAAGAAGCCGCTGCGAAATTTGGCGCCGACCCGCGCGTGTATCTGACGACCGCGACAAAATTTGAAGCGGACGCGCACGGCCATGTCAAAGCCGTTCACACCGTGCAAGTGCAATGGGAACGGAACGACAAAGGCCAGTTCATCCCGAAACATGTTCCGGGCACGGAACGCGTTTTGCCCGCGCAATTGGTGTTGCTCGCGATGGGATTTCTCGGGCCGGAGCAGCCGTTGCTCGAAGCGCTCGGCATCGAACGCGACGCGCGCACGAATGCAAAAGCCGATTTCGAAAAATACACGACGAACAATCCGAAAGTTTTTGCCTGCGGCGATTGCCGTCGCGGCCAAAGCCTCGTCGTGTGGGCGTTCAACGAAGGTCGCGGCGCGGCGCGCGAATGCGACCGTTTCCTGATGGGCGCGACTGATTTGCCGTAATTATTTTCCGAGAACGCGCCGCAAACGGTTCAGCATCGTTCCGGCAAATCGTTCATAAGGTTCGAGCGGGCGACCGTGCATGCGAATTTCCTCAATCGTCGCCAGGGACATGCAAAAATCCACGTTATGAAATGCGCGGTGGCGTTTGAGGCGATGTTGCCAGCGGCTCAAATCTTTAATTTCCTCAACCTCATCATCGAGGCCGGGATGAAATGAAATTTTCCATTCATCGTCGTGCAAGAACAATTCGCTTTCGCCTTCGAACCACGGGTCGCACAGCAGGACGCATACGGATTTGGTGCGGGAATTGCCGATGCGATAAAAAATGATGCGCGCATCCGTCGCGGCAAAATGGTCGTAGGCAATATCCAGCGCGTCATCCGGCGGCGGCGTGAATTGCATTTGAAATGAAATTTGCAGCCCACCTTGCGGCGATTTGGATTTTTCGAAACAAATGTTTTCTTCGAAGAGCCAAATTATTTCCGTTGGAAAATTCCGCGCGGCGAGAATTTTTTTCCAACTCTCGATGGCTTCGTCCAATGCGGGACGCTCAAAAGCGGGCGGATTCATTTCGCGTCACTTTGACTTTTCTTGAACCAATCGGCAAATAATTTTATGCCGTCCTCGAACGGCACGCGCGGATTGTAGCCGAGTTTTGCCCGCGCCTTGGAA
>JAJPKI010000316.1 GCA_021323835.1 Verrucomicrobiota bacterium
ATTTCTCAACACGGAATCCGAACCGATCGACGGGCTCGTCAGCGTGCAAAACGATGAACCGGACCTTTGCCCGCGTTACACCGCGCGTATCGTCCGCCAGGTGAAGGTCGGCCCGAGTCCGGCCTGGTTGCGCGACACGCTGGAAAAGGTCGGCATCCGCAGCATCAACAACGTCGTGGACATCACGAACTATGTGATGCTCGAAAGCGGCCAGCCGTTGCATGCGTTTGATTATCATTTGCTCAAAGGTATCGGCACAAATCCGCCGAAGATTGTGATTCGTCGCGCAAACGAAGCCGAAAAATTCATGACGCTCGACGGCAAGGAACGCGCATTGACGAATCAAATGTTGCTCATCGCCGACGAAACAAAGGCCGTCGCGCTTGCCGGTGTCATGGGCGGAAAAAATTCTGAAATCAACGACAAGACCATGGACGTTTTGATTGAGAGCGCGTATTTCAAACCGCAAAACATCCGCGCCACTTCCAAAAAATTGGAATTGCGCACGGATTCGTCTTATCGCTTCGAACGCGGCGGCGATATGGGCATTTGCGATTGGGCGAGCCGCCGTTGCACACAATTGATTTGCGATTTGGCAAGCGGGCAAGTGCTCGGCCATTCGATTGACAATTTTCCAAAACAAATTGAACCGAAGCAAATCACGCTGCACTTCGCGAAGACGAAAGATTTACTCGGCGTGGGTATTTCGCACTCGGAACAAGTTTCGCTTTTGACGAAGCTCGGCCTTGAAGTCGCCGAGCAAACGCCGGGCATTTGCACTTTCAAGATTCCGACGTGGCGCGTGGATTTGAAACGCGAAGTGGATTTGATTGAAGAAGTCGAACGGCTTTACGGCCTCGAAAAAGTTCCGGCCAGTCCGCCTCGCGGCGCAATTGGCTCGAATGAATTCGATTCCGTTTACGACCAAATCGCCGAAGCGCGGAGAATTTTGACTGGTCTTGGATTAAATGAAGCGCAAGGGCAAACTTTAATTGCGAAGTCAGAAGTCAGAAGTCAGAAGTCGGAAGAAATTATTTTGCTCGCAAATCCCTTGAGCAGCGACATGGATGTTTTGCGTCCGAGTTTATTGCCGGGATTGATTCACTCATTGCGGCACAATATCAGTCGGAAAAATTATGACGTCGCGCTGTTTGAAATTGGCCGTGTCTTCAGTTTGCAAAATGGCGCAACAAGAGAAGAACGCCGCGTCGCGATTGCATTGACCGGTCAACGCGCACAAAGCTTTTGGAGTGGCGATGAACGCGACGCGAAGTTCGATGCATTCGATTTGAAAGGCATCGTTGAAGAATTTTTGGAGCAATTCGGTTTGCGCGGCGTTGCATTTGCACGACGAACAGAAAATCACCAATTGTTTTTGGAATCAGCGACGATTGCGCTCGGCGGAAAATTGCCGTTGGGTGAATTCGGCCAATTGCAGCCCGCACTCGCCAAGAAATACGATTTGCGCGACGCAGTTTTTCTTGCGGAATTGAATTTGGACCAATTGCTCGCGCGAAGAAATCCGGCAAAGTCGTTTAAGCCATTGCCGCAATTCCCATCGAGCCGTCGTGACGTGGCGATGCTCGTGCCGGAAGCCGTGACGCACGACGCCGTTTTGCAAGCGGTGAAGCAGACGAAACCGGCAAATCTCGAAAGCGTGGAATTGTTCGACGTGTTCCGCGGAAAAAACGTTCCTGATGGCCAAAAAAGTTTGGCGTATGCATTTACTTATCGCGCAGTAGATAAAACTTTGACGGATGCAGAAGTGAATTCCGCGCACACTAAAATTGTTGAAGCATTGAAATCACAACTGAAAGCAACGGTGCGCGAATGAAACAAAAAATCTTTTTAAGCCTCATTTTGCTCTCGGCCATTTCTTCGCTCGCCGCCGAGCCGCAACGCCCTCACATCACCGGCCTGTCGCATATCGCGCTTTACGTTCACGACCTCGACCAATCGCGCGCGTTTTACAAAGATTTGCTCGGCTATCAGGAGCCGTATTCGCTTTTTGACACGAATGGCCACGTTCATCTCACGTTTATCAAAATCAACGACACACAATTCATCGAATTGTTTCCCGAGAAAGAATCGCAGACCAACAGCGACCAGCTGAATCACATTTCAGTTTTGACGGATGACGCGGAAGGAATGCGAAATTATTTGGCTTCGCGCAGCGTGAAAGTGCCAGACAAGGCGAACAAAGGCCGCATCGGCAATCTGGAATTCAATGTTACCGACCCCGACGGTCATCAAGTGGAAATCGTGCAGTATTTGCCAGACAGCTGGACGACGCGCGAATTCGGAAAATCCATGAGCGACGCGCGAATTTCCACGCAGTTGAAACACGTCGGCATCATCGTCACGAATTTGGAAGCGTCGAAGGAATTTTACTGCGACATTTTGGGATTTCAGGAAACGTGGCGCGGCGCGCGCAGCACAAATCAATTGAACTGGGTGAATTTGAAAGTTCCCGACGGCAGCGATTACGTGGAGTTAATGCTTTATACCGAATTGCCGCCTCCGGACAAGCGCGGCACGGCGCATCACATGAGTTTGGAAGTGGATGACATTGAAAAAGCAAAAGCTGCGCTCGAAGCGAAGCCGGCTTTCGAAAATTATTTGCGTCCGCTGCAAATCCAAACCGGCGTCAATCGCAAGCGGCAGATGAATCTTTACGACCCCGACGGCACACGCGTGGAATTGATGGAGCCGAAAACCGTGGATGGAAAACCTGCGCCGCCTTCGACCGCGCCATTTCCGGGAATTGTAAATACAAATTCTGCGACAACAAATGCCATCGCAAAATAAATTTACTTTGTCTGCGCGAACAGCATGAACACGCGCGGGCCGCGCGGCGTTGCAATGGCAAATTGTTCTTCCTCGGCGCCTTGCGGAATCGCCAGGCCGTCGGAATGTTTGTCTTGCACCGGCATGCCGTCCGCAAAAATCATGTAGTGATGCGTGCGATGCGCCGGAATGTTCCACGCCAATTGCCAGCCGCCGGTTGCCGCGCGCGGCATGAGAATTTTTTTCCATTCGCTAAATGTGCCGGCAACTTCAACAACCGATGGCTCGGCTTGACCTTCCGGCAAATGCCAGCGGAAAATTTTTGAAAAGGTTGGAGGCTTGCGTTCGCCCGGCTTGTGCGCGGGCACGTGTGAATGCGATGAAAATTTGTGCGTCATCTGAAATTTGAGCGCAGAAACATACATGAGCAGTCCTGCCAATTCAAATCTGCAAACGCAATTTTGTAAAAAATTTAAACCGCCGTTCGTGATTGAAAACCGTCATTTATCCGCGCATTCTGTAGCCGTGAATCATTTGGCCAAAGCCCGCGAAGTCTTTGACGTGGAGATTGCATCGCTCAAAAAAGTGCGCGCGCAATTGGACAAATCTTTTGGCGGTGCGGTCGAAACCATTCTCGAAGCGATTAAACGACGCGGAAAAATTGTCGTCGTCGGCATCGGCAAATCGGGAAATGTGGGCGCAAAAATCGCCGCGACGCTGACCAGCACTGGTTCGACGAGTGTCGTTTTGAACAGCGTGGATGCGTTGCATGGTGATTTGGGGATCGTTAATGATGGTGACGTGATTCTCGCGTTGAGCTATTCCGGTGAGTCGGAGGAATTGTTGAATTTGCTTCCGGCGCTCAAACGGTTTTCCGTAAAAATTATTTCCTTCACCGGCAATTTAAAATCGTCGCTCGCGAAGCACAGCGACGTTTCACTCAACGTCAAAGTGCCGAAGGAAGCGTGCCCGTTCAATCTCGCGCCGACGAGCAGCACCACGGCGATGCTCGTGCTCGGTGATGCGCTGGCGATGGCGATTTTGCAGGCACGCGGTTTTAAGCAAAAAGACTATGCGCGATTTCATCCGAGCGGCGCGATTGGCCGCGCGATGTTGCTGAAAGCCGGCGACATCATGCGCACTGGAAATCGAAATGCGATTGCCGGTGAAAATCTTTCCGTGAAAGAAGCGCTGCTCGTAATGACGCGCGCCAAATCCGGCAGCTTGAGCGTCGTCAATGCGCGCGGAAAATTAGCGGGCGTTTTCACCGACGGCGATTTTCGGCGTCACATGGCTGGCGAAGATAATTTGCTGTCGCAGCCGCTCAAAAAAGTGATGACGCCAAATCCAATTTGCATTTCTGAAAGCGCGCTCGCCGTGGAAGCGTTGAAAATTTTCAACGAGCGGAACATTGACGATTTGATTGTTGTAAATTCCAAACGCGAGCCGGTAGGTTTGGTAGATTCGCAGGATTTGCCGAAGCTGAAAATTGTATAGCTATTCAATTCCGCAATTCTTCCGCGCGCGTTTCAAAACTTTTTGAGCCAGCGTCCGCGCCTTCGTCGCGCCGTCAGACAAAATTTTGTTCACGAAATCCAAATTAGCAGCGAGTTCGGCGCGCTTATTTCGGGCATCGGCGAAATAATTCCAGTAGTTTTTAAACAACGCTTTTTTCAAATCGCCGTAGCCGAGGCCACCGGCGCGAAGTTTATCTTCAAATTCTTTCGCGACGTTCGCCGGCGCGACGAGTTTTAGTAATTGAATCGCCAGATTTTTATCCGCGTCCGGCTTTGGTTCCTGTGGCGTGCGCGAATCCATCTGAATTCCCATGATTTTTTTCTTCAAAGATTTTTCGTCACCGAAAATTTCAATCGTGTTGCCGTAGCTCTTGCTCATTTTCTGGCCGTCCACGCCGGGCACAATGGCTGTGCTTTCTTGAATTTGTTCTTTGGGAACGACAAACGTTTCGCCGTAAGTGTTGTTGAATTTGATTGCGATGTCCCGCGTCACTTCCACGTGCTGTTTTTGGTCCTTGCCGACAGGAACGAGGTTCGAATCGTAAATCAAAATGTCGGCAGCCATCAGCACCGGATACGCAAAGATGCCGTGATTCGGCGCAAGCCCGCGCGCCAATTTATCTTTGTAGCTGTGGCAATTTTCGAGCATCGCCATCGGCGTCAAGGTGGTCAGCAGCCACGCCAGTTCGGTCACTTCCGGCACATCGGATTGTTTGAAGAAAACGGATTTTTTCGGGTCAAGGCCGCACGCGAGAAAATCCAGTGCCACGTCCAAAGTGTTTTTGCGGCGCTCGTTCGCATCGAACAGCGACGTCATCGAATGATAATCGGCGATGAAATAAAAGGCTTCGCCCTTGTCCTGAAGCTCGATGGCGGGCCGCATCATCCCGAAATAATTTCCGAGATGCAGCGCGCCGCTGGGCTGGATGCCTGACAAAATTCGCATGACTAAAGCTAACAACGAATTTACGACACGGCCAAGAGGATTTTATTGCATTTATCAATCGCCATGATAAAGTCGCTGCACAAAGCAGTTCCAACTTTAATCCATAATCAAGAACGCTTATGAATCCTGTTCTCGTTGCCGACCCTGCTGGAAATAACCCGTTGCCACAGTTGCATGCAAATGGTTCGCCCGTTGATCCGAAAGAATTTGTCGAACCAGGAACCGGTCTAGCCGTCACCGTCGGTTTCATCGCCCTTGGATTTGGAATCTTAATCGGCGGAATTTGTTCCTATGGCATTTTATGGCTCGTATTGCTCCTTGCCCCGATTACCTATTTGATACATCGCAAAAAAGCCATTGCTGCTTTAAAAGGCTCTGCGGTCGAAGTCAGTCAGAATCAATTTCCTGAAATTGACCAATGCGTGCTCACTATCGCCAGCCGCCTCGGAATGAGCACGGCGCCGAAAGTTTATATTTTAGAATCAAACACCATCAACGCCGGCGCGATAAAACTTGCGGGGAAAAAAGTTATCATGCTGCATGACGACATCGTGGATGCTTGCCTGCGCTCAGGCGACGCGAGGACACTCACGTTCATCATCGGCCATGAAATGGCGCATCATGCTCTTGGCCATACTGGTTTTCTGCGATTCAGCCTGGGCAAAGCGTTCAAAAAACTTTCGCGACTCGATGAATTCAGCGCCGATGCAGTCGCCGGTGCGCTCGTTTCCGATAATCGCGTTTCCGCGCGCGCTATCGCACTGTTGACTGTTGGACCTCAATTGATGTCTTATCTGAATTTCAACAGCTTATGGCAACAGGCGCAGGAAGTCGTTGCTGATAAAAACTCCCAGAAAGCCGAACGCCGATTGACACATCCGCTACTGCTGCGTCGATTGAGCCGGTTTATTTCCTGATGCCCGGGTTACGCTCTTGCCAGCGTGCCCGACTGAACATTCCATTTCTGTAAATCTTTGCCGAGTTCGCGCGGCCAATTTTCTTCCGTTGCGGTCATAAAAACTTGGCCGCTGGTTTTGCGCGCCGCTTCAAGTAGCGGCAAAAATCCGCTGCGCCGCTTCAAATCCAATTCCCCCATCACATCGTCAATCAGCAAAATCGGCGGCGACCCGTGAATGCCCGCGAGAAATTCCGCCTGCGCCATTTTCAATGCGATGGCCAGCGACCTTTTTTGTCCTTCGCTTCCGAATTGTGACGCGGATTTTTCGTTGAGCAACAATTGCAAATCATCACGATGCGGGCCAACGAGCGTCGAGCGATATGTTCGCTCGCGTCCCCGCGATTGCGCCAATTCCACGGCAAAATCATTTTTCACACTCGGCGCGTATTCAATTCGCAATTCTTCCGCGTCGTTGGAAATGCGGCGATACGCCAATCGCGCCAGCGGAGAAAATTTTGGAATCAATTCGCGACGCGCAGAAATAATTTCGTTACCGAGCTTCACCATTTCAGCGGAAAAACTGTCGAGCGCGGCTTCGTCGCCGGAACGTTGTTTCAGCAGCGCATTTCGGGCGCGAACAGCACGCATGTAACGCTGGAGCAACGACAAATAAACCGGATTGGTTTGCGCGAGCAGCAAATCCAAAAATCTGCGCCGCGAGCGCGCCGCGCCTTTGACCAATTGCAAATCTTCCGTGCAAAAAACGACCGTTCGCAATGCGCCGAAATAATCCGCGAGTTTTTTCACAGGTTGATTGTTGAGCGACAATTTCCGTTCACTCGCGGACCAAAACATTTTGATTTCATGGTCGCCGCGGCCAAGGACATTTCCGCCGACAAAATATCCCTTCGCGCCGTGGCGAATCATTTGCGCGCTGCCGACGCCGCGAAACGACCGCAACGTCGCCATCAAATAAATCGCTTCAAGAATATTTGTTTTGCCCTGCGCGTTATCGCCCAAAAGCAAATGGAAGCCGGGCGTGAAATCCACGTCCAGCCGCGCGTAATTACGGAAATCCCGCAAGCGTAAATGGGACAAATGCACGGCAAGAAATTACAAAAATGGCCGCAAAAGAACACAAAGAACGCAAACCACGAAATTTACTCAATCTCTTGCGTTAAAATTTCATTGTAGGCACGGGCAATTTGTTTTGTCAGTGGCGAGCGTTTCAAAATTTTTCTGTTGAGCGATTTGGCTTCAACAATTCCGAACGATGAGAGTGAAACAAAAGCGCCATCCTTTCGCGCTAAATCTTTTGGCTGAACATTTTTTTCTCGAATTGGAATTTTCAATCGTCGGCAGATTTTCAAAATCGTTCCGCGCGTTACGCCCGCCAAAATTCCTGCTGCTAGCGGGGGCGTGCAAACCGTTTTCCCCTCAATCCAAAACAAATTACTGCTCGCACCTTCGACAACAAAGCCGTCCGTATTCAGCAACAACGCTTCGTCGGCACCCGCCGCGTCCGCTTCTGCTCGCGCCATGATTTGCGAAAGTTTGTTGCATGTTTTGAATTGCGCGAGCGGTTCATTGGCTGGAAGCCGGAACGACGACGTGATTAATTTCCACGGCGGCGGATTTTTGAAATTTAATTCCGGCGCCCGATGCAATGACATCACCAGCGTCGGCTGATTCGCGCCTTTCGGTAAATAGCCGCGCTGCCCGACGCCGCGCGAAAGGACAATTCGCAGCAACGCGTTCGACATTTTATTTTTGGCAATCAATTTATCCGCCGCGTCGCGCAATTGTTTTGGCATGAACGGCAATTTGATTTTCAGAAACTTTGTACCGCATTGAAGCCGTTTCAAATGTTCCTGCCAGCAAAACGGTTTGCCGTTGAAAATGAGAATCGTTTCAAACAAACCGTCGCCGAGCAGAAACGCACGGTCAAAGATGGACACGACGGCGCGTTCTTCGGGAACAAACTTGCCATTCAAGAAAACAATCACGGTTTATTTTTAACGCAAAGGCGCAACGAGGCAAAGGCGCAAAGTTATTGATTTCTTTGCGTCTCCGCGATTTCGAGCCTTTGCATTATTTGAAGCGCATCAAAAAATCCGCGCGCTTTGGCGAGCGTTTCTTCGTATTCTGATTCAGGATTTGAATCGGCGACGATTCCTGCGCCAACGTTAAAATAAATTTTTTCGCCGGCGCAAATTGCCGTGCGAATCGTAATGCTCAATTGGCTTTCGCGATTGAAGCCGAGATAGCCATGGCAGCCGCAATATGGTCCGCGCGAAACAGGTTCGAGCTCGTCAATAATTTCCATCGCGCGAAATTTCGGCGCGCCGGTGATGCTGCCGCCGG
>JAJPKI010000131.1 GCA_021323835.1 Verrucomicrobiota bacterium
GCGCATCAATCTCGCTGTGCAACTCCTGGACGGTGACGCCGAGGCCGCGGAGGTAATCGGTCAATTCCTCGGCGGTGCGCTTGGTCAACGTCGTGACGAGAATGCGTTCCTTTTTGTCGGCGCGTTTGCGGGCTTCCTCGATCAAATCGTCAATCTGTCCTTTGAGCGGTTTGACGGTGACTTTCGGGTCAATCAATCCGGTCGGGCGCACGACGAGTTCGACTATTTGTCCGCGCGACCATTCGAGTTCGCGTTTCGACGGCGTTGCGCTGGCGTAAATCGTCTGGTTTTGCATTCCCTGAAATTCCAAAAAGTTCAGCGGACGATTATCGAGTGCACTCGGCAGGCGGAAGCCGTGGTCAACGAGAACCGTTTTGCGCGAGCGGTCGCCTTCAAACATCGCGCCGATTTGCGGAACGGTTGCGTGCGATTCGTCAATCACCAGCAGATAATCGTTCGGAAAAAAATCGAAGAGCGTATTCGGGCGCGAGCCGGGCGGACGGCCGGAAATGTGGCGCGAATAATTTTCGATGCCGGAACAAACGCCCATTTCTTCCATCATCTCCAAATCAAATTCCGTGCGCTGCTTGATGCGCTGCGCTTCCAGCAATTTGCCGTTGCGCTCGAAAAATCCGATGCGCTCGCCGAGTTCTTCGCGAATGGTCAGAATCGCGCGCTTCATTTTTTCATTCGTCGTGACAAATTGTTTCGCTGGAAAAACGACGACGGCTTCGAGTTGCTCGATTTTCTTTCCGGTCAACGGGTCGAAACGCGTGATGCGTTCGATTTCTTCGCCGAAAAATTCGAGGCGCAGTCCGTCTTCGCGTCCGGCGGGACGAACTTCCACCGTGTCGCCACGCACGCGAAAATTTCCACGCTCGAAGGCGATGTCGTTGCGTTCGTATTGCAGTGAAATCAGGCGAGAGAGAAAAATTTCGCGCGATAATTGTAGCCCGACGCGAATCGGAATAATCATTTCTTCGTAATCTTCCTTGCTGCCGATGCCGTAAATGCACGAGACGCTGGCGACAACAATGACGTCGCGGCGCGAAAAGAGCGAACTCATCGCGGACAGGCGCAGGCGCTCGATTTCCTCGTTCCGGCTGGAATCTTTTTCGATGAACGTGTCGGTGCGCGGAATGTAGGCTTCGGGCTGATAATAATCGAAATAGCTGACGAAATATTCGACGGCGTTGTGCGGAAAAAAACTTTTGAACTCGGCGTAAAGCTGCGCGGCGAGCGTTTTGTTGTGCGAAATCACGAGCGTCGGTTTGTCCACGTTCTTGATGACGTTGGCGACGGTAAATGTTTTGCCCGAGCCGGTGACGCCGAGAAGCACTTGATGTTTCGCGCCGGAAATAATGCCGTCGGTCAGCTTCGCAATCGCTTGCGGCTGGTCACCGGCGGGTTCATATGGCGCGACGAGGTCGAACATGGATTTACAATTTACCATGAAGTGAACCAAATGAAAGTCAGCTACAATGCCGCCAGCACGCCAATCATCACGGCGAGCAGCCAAATCAAAAGCACCGTATGCGTGCGGCTCAAATTTTGACGCGTCAGCCAATGCGACAAATGATTCGTGTCGCCAATCCAAAAAGGTTTGCTGTGAAGCGTTCGCCAAATCACAACCTGCGCCAAATCGGCCAAAGGAATTGCCAAAACAAGCAACGGCGAGAGCACCGCGATTTTATTTGGATTTTCTTTTGAATAAAAATGCGGAAGAATTGCCATGACTGCGAGCAGGTAACCGACGAGATGGCTTCCGGCGTCGCCGAGAAAAGCTTTTGAGTTCGGAAAATTCCAGGGCAAAAAACCGAGCAACGCGCCACAAACGAGAAATTCAATTGTGGCCACGAGATATTCGCCATTTGCCGCGGCCACAATGGCAAAAATCAAGGAACCAATCGCGCCGAGTCCCGCGCAAAGGCCGTTCATGTTATCCATGAAATTGAACGCGTTGATGACGGTGAGCAGCCAAAGAATCGTGATTGCATAACTGAAAATTTCGCTGTGAACGAACAACGTGATGCGAAGGCCGAATTTCGCAACGAGCAGCGCGATTAAAAATTGTCCCGCGAATTTCGGCAACGGTTTCAATTCGTGCTTGTCATCAAACCAACCGAGCAAAGTCATGGCGATTGCGCCGAAAGAAATTATTGCGAGTTCAAATCCGCGCCGCTCCAAACCGTGTGCGATTAAGTTCGCCGAAGAAATTTTTACGATTCCAAATTTGATGGCAATCGCACCGGCAATCAGCGGCAGCAAAATTCCCGTGAGCACGGCAAATCCTCCGGCGAGGGGAATTGCGTCGCTGTGAATTTTCGGCGCATCGTAATTTTTACGATCGCGCGGGTCGTCCACGAGATTCGTGCGCCAACACCATTTACGCCAGAGCGGCAGCGTCAGCAACGACGCGCAAAACGCGCCGGCAAATGCGACGAAAAAAAAGTTAAATGGAAACATCACGATTATTTCTGCGACGGCGCAGCGCCTAATTTCAAATACAGATTGTAAATATCATCCACCATTTTTTCGACCGCGAAATTTTTACGAATGAAATCCTGGCCCAAACTTCCAAGTTTTTCTCGCAATGTTGAATCGTTTGCCAATTGCAGCAAACGATTTTTCAAATTCGGCAAATCGCCGGGTCGAATTAAAAATCCAGTTTCACCATCGAGACAAATTTCCCGCGCACCGTCGCAATCATAAGCAATGACCGGTTTTGCAGCGGCGAGCGCTTGCGGCAATGCGCGCGGCAAACCTTCGCGCAACGACAAATGCGCGAGCGCGTCCATGATGCCGACGTATTTCGGCACTTCATTCGGTGGAACGAGGCCGGTAAAAATGAAATGGCTTCGCAACCCGGATTGCTCGGCCATTTTTTCAAATCTCCCGCGCCATTCGCCATCGCCGACGAGCAGGAATTTTATTTTCGGATTTTGCCGGATAATTTCCGGCGCAACGGCAAATAAATCGTCGTGGCCTTTCAATTTGAACAGCCGCGCAATTTTGCCGACAACAAAATCGTCCGGCGCGATTCCCAATCGCTTGCGCAAATCCAAATTGTTTTTCGCGGCAAAAAACGGTTCGAGATTGAAGCCGCTGAAAATTTTTGTGTATTGCGCCGGTTTGCCGATTCCGGCGGCAAAATATTGTTGTTTCATGGCGTCGGCAACGACGATGAAATGCGTCGTGTCGCGCGCGGCAATTTTTTCAGCGGAACGAAAAATGAAATTGCTCAAGTCGTTTTGAAAATTTCCAAATGACGGGCCGTGAATTGTGTGGACGATAATTGGAACGCCGGCGCGTTTGGCCGCGAGCCGCCCGAGAATTCCCGCTTTGCCGCTGTGCGTGTGGACGACGTCCGGTTTTTGTTCGCGGAAAATTTTTTCCAGCTTGCGTAGCGTGACAAAATCTTTGAGCGGATGAATTGGCCGGACGAGTTCGGGAACGACAATCAGTTTTGAATTTTGAGTTTTGAATTTTGAGTTTTCGGATTCAAAATGCGAAATCAATTCACCTTCCGGTCCAATCGTCGGGCCGGAAATCAAACTGACTTCGACGTCGGATTTTTCGCGCAAGCCAAGAACGGTCGCAATCGTATTTTCCTGGGCGCCGCCGACGACGAGCCGCGTGATGACGTGAGAAATGCGCACACGCGCAGGATGAATTACTTTTTCAATTCACGCAACCGTTCGACGACAGTTTTGGCTTCGTCGGTATTTGTGCCGGCGCCAGCGAGGTAGATTTGGTAATTGCGCACCGCTTCATTCGTGTCGTGTTTGCGCCAGGCAATTTCTCCGAGGCCGTAAGCGACGGGAACGGAATTGGAAGCAAGCGTTTGTAACTTCGTATAATCCGCCGCCGCAGCGTCCAAATTGCCCGCCTGCAAATTAGCCACGGCGCGATTGAAAACGGCGTTGTAATTTTCCGGCAGCGCGGAGACGACGCGGTTCAAGTCGGCAAGCGCTTCATTAAATTTTTTCAATTGAATGTTCACGCAGCCGCGATTGTAAAGCGCGGATAAATCGTCCGGCGACAATTTTAATTTGCGATTGATGACGTCAAGCGCGTCATTGAAGAGGCCGTGTAAAATAAAAACTTCCGAAGCGATGGTGAGTAATTCGTCGTCGTTCGGATGCTCCGTAATTTCATGTTGCAACAATTTTGCGGCGCGGTCGTTTTCATTTTTTTCGAAATACGCCGCCGCGGCGAGCGTGTTGACCGGCGTTTCGTTCGTTTCGGCGAGAGAAAATTTTTCCGGATGCGCGAGTGGTTCTTGCAACGCGTCAAGCGCGGGGCCGGGCAAATGCGCGAGCAAATAGGTGCGCGCCAGCCGCAGCCGCGTGGCCAGGTCGTCCGGCGCCAATTCGCGGACGCGCTCAAATTGCGCGACCGATTGGCGGAGAAATCCATTGTCGTCCGCGAGCACCGTGCCGTCTGCGTAGCAAAAACTTGGCTCATCAAACGGGCCGTTGATATTGATTAAATCCGTCCATGTGTTGAATTTTCCCCAATGGTCGGGAGTGGTTTTTGCTAAATCTATCGGTTCGGTTTTGTGAGCGCGCAATTTTGCGTTGAAATCCAAATTGATTTCGGCGACGAGGTTTTCGGGATTTAAATTCGTCGCCAGCGTAAATCGGTCGGCGGCTTTTTGCAATTCATCGGCGCGCTGCAATTCCACGCCCCAGAAATCCGCGCTGCGCGAATAATAAATTCCGGCGATGAAGGCGTTTTGATTTTGCTCGCGCTCAATATGAAATGTTTCGAGCATTTTTTCGCCGAACGATTTCGGCGCGTTCGGATCAACCGGCGCGATGGCTTTTTCAATGGCATCGAACGCCGGCGCTTCCTGCGCCCAGAACGATTCGTTTTCCGCGATTAAATTTGCGTCCGCTTTCGGCGGCAGCAGCGTTTCGTCCGGCAACGGTCTCAATTTGTAGGCGACGCCGTGCGGCTCGGCGTAAAACGCTTCGAAATAATAACCGTAGCTCGGGTGCAAATAATAGATGTCGTTGGTTTTTGAGAGCAGCATCAGGACTTGCACGAGGCCGAACGGATTCAGGTAATTGGTTTGCGTTTTGGAAACAATTTCCGGCCACATCGCCGGATATTTTTTGTGCAAAAAACGATGATATGCCGGTGCATTAAGCGATAATGTATCCAACGGAACAAAATTACGCTCGCGGCCGGCGCGCGCCAGCGCGGCTTCAACCAGCGCCAATCGCTGCTCGTCGTCGCTCATCAAATAGCCGCCGGACTTGGGCAATTTATTTTCGATGGCGGACGCATAATGCCAAAGCATGTCGCCATTTGCGGCTTTAATTTGCGGCACATTGCGATAAATCAATCCGGCGATGGCGACAAATGCGAGTAACCAAATAGCAGAAAAAATAGCCGGATTTACATACGTCAGCGCCGGTAGATTTTTTTGTGGACGCTTGACGATTTCTTTTTCGCCGAAGACAAGCAGAAAATATCCCGCATAATAACCGATGCTCAACGCGCCGAGAAAATAAAATGTCAGCAGCGGCGTCACCGAATTGCTGAAATGGCGCGGACTGAACGGCGGGTCAAACGCCATCCAAACCAGCAAAACCAAAAATGCGCCGTGCGCGAGATGAAACAGGATGCTCGTCAAATTCTGGCCAAGCCTGCTGGCGTCGCCGAATGAAGCCCTCCATCGCAACGCCATCACAAATACCGGCAGCAAATACGCCAGCAGCAGCGCGAGAAATTCGGCCGAGCTGTGTGGATGAAAAATGAAAGTGAAATAATTTTTGATGACCGTCCACTGCGGCGCTAAATTAAATTTGAGCGCCTGCCAAAATGTCAGTTGCACATCGCCGGTTGCCGCCGTCACAACGGGCAACAAGAAATAAAAAATCATTCCGACCATGCCGCACAGCAACATGCGCTTGAGAAATTGCCATTGGAAAAAATTCAGCCCGCGCAACCAAATTATCACCGCGATAAAAACGGGAAAAAAACCGACCATCGCCCAATTTTCCGCCATGCTCGCGCCGTAGACAAATGACGCCAGATAGAGCCTGCCTTCGCGTTCGTCGAGCCGGTATTCCAGCAGCAACCAGGCTAAAAACGCAAGCAGCAACAAATCAAAAATTTCGCCGGTAAAATTCGTCGCGTGTTGCCAAAATGTGAATTGCAGTCCGCACACGACCACCGCCAGCAACGGCGGCAACCACGCGCTCCAAATGGTGAGAAATGCAAAATCATTTTTTTCCCGCTTGCGCTGCGCTTCCGTGCGGTCATGCGGCAAAATGGCCACGCAGCGGGCGAGCAGACCAAGGGAAATTGCCGCGCACGCGGCCGAAAATAAATTCAGCGCCAATGGAATTTGCGCCGGTGAAAGCCAGCGAAACGGATATGTCACCAAATACAACAGCGGATTTGTCAGTTCCGGCTGCCACCATCCGGAAATTCGCGTGACGTAAGGCAGGCTGGCAAATGAAACCCAGCGGTTCAACGTGATGAAATAAACGACGAACATCGCCGCCGCCAGCAGCCACGGCAAAATGCGCGGCGCAAAATTTTTTCGCGGGTCAATTCGATTTTCGCTCGGCATGGATTTATTAGTTGAATTGAATTTGCGCGGCTTGGCAAGTCACTTTGCGCGCCGCAAATCGGCGACGCATTCGACGTGCTGCGTTTGCGGAAACATGTCCAGCGGTTGCACGCGCACCAGTTCAAAGACACCGTCGGCACATAAAATGTTCAAATCCCGCGCCATCGTCGCCGGATGACAGGAAACGTAAATGATTTGCGCCGGCTTCATTTCGCGCAATAAATTCAATGTTTCCGGCCAACAGCCTTTTCGCGGCGGGTCAATTAAAACGGCAACGTTATTATGGTGGCCGTCCGCAAGGACGAATTTTTGCAAAAGTTGCGGCAACGCGTCTTCCACTTTTGCCGAAATAAATTCACCATTGGAAATATTTCGCGATGCTGCATTTTTCCGCGCCGCGGCAATCGCGCGCTGGTCGTATTCGACGCCGACGAAACTTTCCACCGCATCCGCGACTTCAATTCCAAAAAATCCGACGCCACAATACAAATCCGCCAAATGCTTCGCGCCGCTTGATTTTAAAAATGCTTTCACGGTCCCGACCAATTGCGGCAGCAGAAAAAAATTATTTTGAAAAAAGGAATCCGGCGGCACTTCCCAGTTTTCCGGCTGCACGCGCAGCACGACCTTGATTCCACCTTTCGGCGGCGGATTTTTTCTGACTTCGGTAATTTGCTCGTTAATCGCCGGCTCGGCGATTTTGCATTCTTCGATATCCTCAACCAATCCGCAATCGCCGCGCAC
>JAJPKI010000217.1 GCA_021323835.1 Verrucomicrobiota bacterium
ACCTTCGACAATCGGTTGCACCGGCGAAAGCTGCGCCGATGGCTGCACCGTTTTGTCGTCAATCAACGGCGATGCTTTCAACTCCCGCTCGACCGCATAGACGATGTCCTGATTTGCCGATTCCATTCCCGGCGTGCTGGACAAATCCACCGCGCGGCAAACCAAAGTAATTGTATTTGCGCCCGGAGTCGTTGCCGGCGCGGGCGTTGGATTTTGATCGGCGGGTTGCGGATTGTCGCCCGCCGGCTGCGGTATTGCCGTGGCGCCCAAGAGCATTTGCTCCACCCAAATGCCAATCTGCACATCTTGTTTTTGCGCGGCGTATTTTTTCTTCACATCGTCTTCCGAGCGAATCAACGCGCCACGCAAATCGGAAAATAAATCCCCCCAATAATAACGTTCCTGCATCCAAAGTGTTATTTGATTCGCCTCGGCCAGCGCTTTATCCAATTTATCCTTGGCGCCCTGGAATTCGGCTACCAAATGCTGCTTCTGCTCCACCTGCGGCTGCAAATCATTGTAAGCCTGCTCTTTTGCATCCGCCAATTTCTGGAACATGAAGCCAATCGCCGCCGCCACGAGCACAAGCAAATAAAGCGTCGCCAAAAAATACGGTTTCTTTTCGTTGAACGCGCGCCAGCGCAACGTGCTTTCCGGCATTAAATTCATTTCCACCGGACATTTCGCCAGATTGCGCAAACCCAATCCGACGACTTCGCCGAGTGAATGCGCCACTTTTGCCAGCTCTTCCAAATTCACCGTCGGGTCAATCTGCACGTTGCGGAACGGATTAAAATATTCCACCGGGATATTTAATTTCTCCGCAAAAAATTGCGCCGTGTAAGGCATGATGCTCGCGCCGCCGGACAAAAATAATCTTTGTGGAGCTGAACCACCCTGCTGGCCGCGATAAAACTGCATCGTCTGGTTGACCTGAATGTGCAGCTTGGTCATGAATTGCCGCGCAATTTTTGAAATCGCTGCCTGGTTCGGATTTTCCGGCTCTTCATACGCGCCGCCCAAACTGACAAATCCTTCGGCAATTTTAATTTGCTCGGCGACATCGAATTTCAATTTCGCTTCATTCCCAAAATCTTGCGTGATGGAATTTGCGCCGAGGCTGATGCTGCGTGAAAAAACTTTTCCTTTTTCGAAAAACAACAAATTGCTCGTCTTGGCGCCGATGTCCAGCAGCATCGTGCAATCTTCGAGGTCGCCGTAATTATATCGAAACGCATTGCAAAGCGCCGCGGGTGAAGCGTCGCACAAATTCAATTTCAATTTCGCATCCGCCGCCACGCGGAAAAGTCCTTCGACAATTTCCTTTTTCACCGCCACCAGCAGCACTTCCAATTCGCCGCTCGCTGCCGTTCCAAGAATTTGATAATCCCAAACGACTTCCGCCAGCGGGAACGGCACGTTTTGCTGCGCTTCGTATTGGATGATTTGCGTGACTTTGTTCGCGTCCACCGGCGGCAATTTCACGAACTTGGAAAACACATGGAATCCCGGCGCGCAAACGTTGATGCTTTTGGATTTGAGACTTTTTTCCGCGAGCGTTTCCTGAAGCGCTTTGAGAATTGCTTTTTCGCGCGATGCTTCCTGCGAGCCTTCGAGGCCGAGCGGTTTAATGACAAAAGTTTTGAGAACCAGGCCGCCCTCGGCATTGGTGTCAAACTCGGCCAGCTTCAAACTGCCCGCGCCAAAATCAACCGATAAAAATGTTTTCGGACTCAACATTGCGCTCGTGCCGCCGATAAAAATAACCGGAAACGGTTCCGGTTCAATGGCAGCCCATGCTGACTACCGGAAATTTTTTATCGGGTCAATGACAATCCCAAAAAAAGTGAATGATTTTTTTGCAGCGCGCCAATTAAACATTGCATCGCGCGACGCGCTTTGGCTTATTTTCGCCGTGCCGGAAACGCCGAAAGCCGCTGACCGTTGCCGCATGGAAATTTTTTATTCGGGACGCGTTCAAGGCGTTGGATTTCGCTACGCGACCAAAACCATCGCCATGGGCTTTGAAATTACCGGAACTGTGCGAAATTTGCCCGACGGCCGCGTCGAATTGATTGCTGAAGGCACGCGCGCCGAATTGGAAAGTTTTCGCGAAGCGATTCGCGCCGATATGAAACATTTTATTCGCGATGAAGCCGTGACATGGAGCGCCGCACAGAATATATTTCGCGGCTTTGAGATTGTTCGATAAATGAAATACGCCATTATCGCCGACATCCATGGAAATCTGGAAGCGCTCCAAACTATTTTGGAAGACGCTAAAAACCAGAATCCCACGCATTATGTCTGCCTCGGTGATGTCGTCGGTTACAACGCAAATCCCAAGGAATGCCTGAAAATCATCCGCGACATGAACATTCCCTGCGTGAAGGGAAATCACGACGAATATTGTTCCACCGATGAACCGCTCGAAGGTTTTAATCCCGCCGCGGCCGATGCCGTTCACTGGACGCGCAAACAATTGAGCGACGACGACAAAGCGTGGCTGCGCGATTTGAAATATTCCAAAATGGTCGCGAACTTCACCATCGTCCACGCCACACTCGACGCGCCGGAACGTTGGGGTTACGTCTTCGACAAACTCGCCGCCGCCGCCAGTTTTCCCTATCAAAACACTTCGGTCTGCTTTTTCGGTCACACGCATGTGCCGGTTGCATTCATGCGCGACACTGCCGTTCGCGGCGGAACGTATTCAAAATTCAAAGTTGACCCCGCGAAAAAATATTTCGTCAACGTCGGCGCCGTCGGCCAGCCGCGCGACAACAATCCCAAAGCCGCCTACGTCATTTACGACATGAACGCCGGCACGATTGAACTGCGCCGCCTCGATTACGACATCGAAACCACGCAGAAAAAAATTCTCGCCGCCGGCTTGCCTGAAAGATTGGCCGAACGACTTGCTTACGGCAGATAATTTTTCAACCACGGATTGACACGGATATTTTTTCATTTTCCGCTTCCTCAATTTTTTATCCGTGTTTATCTGTGTCCATCTGTGGTTAATTTCAATTGAAAATTTTAATTCTCAAACCCAGCTCGCTCGGCGATGTCATTCAGGCATTGCCAGTCTTGCGTTTATTGAAATTACATTTCCGCAATGCCGAAATTTTTTGGTGGATTGATTCCGCACTTGCCCCGCTACTCGAAGACGACCCCGATTTAACCGGCATCGTTCGCTTCGAACGCAAGCGCTGGAAATCACTCCGATATTGGCCTGAAATGGCGCGCAGCATCCGCTGGATGCGTGAACAAAAATTTGATCTCGTCATTGATTTGCAAAGCCTCGCGCGCAGCGGCGCGTTCGCATGGCTGGCCAACGGAAAATTTCTCGTCGGCCTCGACGACGCCCGCGAAGGCGCGCATGGCTACTACGACATCGCTGTTCCGCGCAAATCATTTCACACGCACGCAGTGGATTGGTATTTGTCCGTGCTGCCGCAAATCGGCGTGCCGATTCACAATAATTTTCAATGGATTCCCGAGCGGCAAGAAACTGCCACAAAGGTTGAATCAATTTTCAAATCAAAATTGAATCCGCAATCTGCAATCTGCAATTCACAATTAATTGTTTTGCAGCCCGGCGCGCGCTGGAACAATAAACGCTGGCCGGTCGAAAATTTTTCTGCACTCGTCAAATTACTCGCGCAAAAATTTCCCGACGCACGTTTCGCGATTCTCGGCAGCGCAGACGACAAATCACTCGGCGAAAAAATTTCCGCCGCTGAACCGAATCGCATTTTGAATTTGTGCGGCGAAACGTCATTGCCGGAAATGATTGAATGGATTCGTCTTTGCGATTTGATGATTACGAACGATACCGGCCCGATGCACGTCGCCGCTGCGCTCGGCAAACCGCTTGTTGCGCTCTTCGGCCCGACCGAACCGCGCCGCACCGGACCTTATGGCCAGTTGCAAAATGTTTTGCAAATCCAATTGCCGTGCGAGCCGTGCATGAAATCGAATTGCACATGGAAAAATCCGATTGAATGTCTCACTACGATTTCTCCGCAAACGGTTTTTGAGCGCGCGCAGAAATTGATTTCTAAAACTTGAATTAACGACCAAGCCACCAAGGCACGAAGTTTTTGTTTCTTGGTGTCTTTGTGCCTTTGTGGTTAATTTTTAACCATGAAATCCGTTTTAATTTTTCTCCTGGCAATTGCATTTGCCGGAATCGCAAACGCGCAGGATTCAAAAAGCACCGAGCTTTTCAACGGCAAAGATTTTTCCGGCTGGACATTTTTTGAGCGCGGCAACACCGACCCGATGAAAACGTGGAGCATTTCTGATGGCCTGATTCATTGCACCGGCAAACCGACCGGCTTCATGTGCACGGAGAAAAAATATTCCGATTTCAAGGTCACCGTCGAATGGCGTTTCCCGACGAACATGGTCAAGCCGATTAACACCGGCGTTTGCGTGTTCATGCAAGACCGCGCCGCGGATGCGCCGACCAATTCCGTCTGGCCGAATTGCATCGAATGCCAGGGGCAGCACGACCATCAGGGCGATTTCTGGTTGCAAGGCGGCTCGACGTGCGACCAGCCGCCAACGCAAGGCAAGAACGGAATTAAAATGCTCCAGCCGTCCGCCGAAAAACCTGCCGGCGAATGGAATACGTTCCAGGTCATTTGCCGCAGCAACACCGTGGAAATCATCATCAACGGCATGAGCATGAACAAAATCACCGGCTGCAACAATTCATCCGGCTACATCGGATTGCAAAGCGAAGGTGGCCCGTGGGAAGCGCGCAAAGTGACAATTGAACCATTGCAATAAAATGAAAAAAGTGATCATTGTTCTCGGCATCGTAGCGGCTGTCGTGGTCGCATTTGTAATTGGAATTGCCGTCGGCGCTGGCAAATCGCAAACGGACACCGACGCACAAAAAAATCTTTCGCCTGAAGTGCAAAAACGCGCCGCGCAATTCGCGCCGGACGCGCAACTGTCGCCGTTCACTGCCGTGCGATTTGACGGCGACAAAGCAATCGTAACTTACGACGGCGCGGAATATGAACTCGCCGCGATTGACGGCGTTCAGATTTCCGATTTGCTGAAATTCTGTCGCGAAAAATACAACGACAATTGGCAAAAGCGATTTGCGGAAGATTTGGTCGTCGTTTTTTCCGACATGGGACATTCCATTAATGCCGACCACACCGTCAGCTTGACGCTCATTGACCCGAAAACCGGCGAAAAGAAAAATATAGACCACGCACCGATGACCGAAGAAAATCGCCAAAAAATTCACGAGGCATATCTGCCAAAATAATTTCCAAATGAAAAAAATTCTTTCTTCCATTTTAATCTGTCTCGCGTTCGCCGGAATTGTTTCCGCGCAACCAATCCAACTTTTCAACGGCACGAATCTCGACGGCTTCACATTTTGCATGAAGAACGACGCCGACCCGATGCAAACTTGGAGCGTCACCAACGGCATGATTCATTGCAACGGCTCGGCCATCGGCTATTTGCGGACGAAGCAGGCGTTCAGCAATGAGGTCGTTACCGTCGAATGGCGCTTCGTGAAAGTTGAGCCGAAGAAGGACAACACCGGCGTGCTCGTGAACATGCAATTGCCGGACAAACTCTGGCCGCAATGCGTGCAAAATCAGGGCAAGTCCGGCCGGCAAGGCGATTTGTTCGTTATGGGCGGCGCGGAATGCAAAGAACATTTGGCTCTCGGCAAAGATATGAATACTCCGGTCGCATTTACCGAAGCGTCCGCCGAAAATCCCATCGGCGAATGGAATACAAATGTGACGATTTGCGCGGGCAACAATGTTCAAGCGATTATCAACGGCAAATCGTTGAACAAAATTTCTGAATGCACGGTTTCAAATGGCTTCGTCGGAATTCAAAGTGAAGGCGCGGATTTTGAAATCCGGAAAATGTATTTGGAGCCGGTGAAGAATTGAAAATTGCACCTGCATCGAAGACAACATGGCCGCTGCGTTTGGCTTGCGAGTCTGATGTGCCTGCACTTGAAGCGCTCATCCCTCTTTCTGTGCGCAGTTTACAATCACCTTATTACTCGCAAGCGCAGATGGACGCCGCACTTGGCCCGGTGTTCGGTGTTGACCGCCAACTTATTCGTGACGGCACTTACTTCGTTGCCGAACATGAAATGCAGATTGTCGGCTGTGGTGGATGGAGCAAGCGCAAAACTTTATATGGCGGCGACCGCAATCGTGTTGGTGAAGACGAACAACTTGATCCAAAGTGCGACGCGGCACGCGTCCGGGCATTTTTTGTTCATCCGGCATGGGCGCGTCGTGGAATCGGCCGCAGCATCATGACTGCATGTGAAGAGGCAATTATTGAAGCAGGATTTCGAACGGTGGACATCGTTGCAACGCTGTCCGGTGAACCGCTCTACGCATCGTTCGGTTATACTGTTGTTGAGCGTTACGAAATTGCGATGACTGGGAATTTGAAATTGCCCGTTGTTCGAATGACAAAAGATTTGGCCACCTAAAAATTAGATTGAACAAAATGACCATGAATTATGACTGCGTCGCCTGTGACACGTAATGTTGGAATTTACATCTTTGACGAAGTGGAAGTGCTCGACTTCGCGGGTCCATTCGAGGTGTTTTCCACGGCGTCACGCGTAAAATCTCGTTTATATCTTAATACTTTAAAACCATTTGAAGTATTTACAATTGCCGACGCGATTCGCTCAATTCCTGCTCGCGGTGGTTTGATGGTAAATCCGAACTTTGACATTAGTAATCATCCTGCAATTGATTGCCTCATCATTCCTGGCGGCGTGGTGACCGCAGAATTGAAGCGTGATTCCATCATTGAATGGATTGCGCGAATTTCGTCCAAATCAACAATTACGGCCTCGGTCTGCACTGGGGCATTTCTTCTGGCCAAAGCCGGACTGCTTCACGGCAAAAACGCAACGACACATTGGTCGGATATTGAGGATTTGCGCGCTATGTTTCCCGACGTAACTGTTCAGGCAAATATACGCTGGATAGAGGCAGGTAAAGTCATCACTTCAGCAGGCATATCGGCTGGAATAGATATGAGCTTGCATTTAGTCGCGCAGTTGGAGAGTGAGGATTTGGCAGTTAAAACCGCACGCCAGATGGAATACAAATGGTCTCTCTCATGACAATCTTATTTCGCCAGCATCGCTTGACCCACTACCGAGATTCGGATGACTGATGGTTTGAGATTGCCAGTAGTCCGGATGACCAAGAAAATATAGACCACGAAACAATGATTCGTCTGGCAAAACCAAAAGACTTACCGGCCATCGTTTCAATCTACAATGACGCTGTCGCATTGGGGTTTGCGACAGCCGACATCACCAGAATTTCGGTGGCTTCAAAACGAACATGGTTTGCTGAACACAAACCAACGCAGTATCCTATTTACGTTTGGGAAGATGCTGGAAAAATTAAAGGCTGGTGTTCATTGAGTCCGTATCGTCGTGGTCGCATGGCTTTGCGTTTTACCGCCGAGATTAGTTATTATGTGCAGACGAAATCGCACCGCAAAGGCATAGCAACAAAACTGATTCAACATTCCATTGCTAAATGCGCGTCATTGCAGATTAAAAATTTATTCGCAATCGTTCTTGAGCGTAACAAGCCAAGTTGTGCGCTTTTAGAAAAATTCGAATTTGAACGCTGGGGCTTTTTGCCACGGGTAGCCGACTTTAACGGAGAGGAATGTGGACACATTTATTATGGCCGTCGGCTTCTGTAGCTTAACCAATTTTAGAAATTTATTTCGCCAACATCCGTTTCACCCACGTTTTCGCCTGACGCGCATTTTTCAATTCATCCGCCAATTGTTTCTCGCGAATTTCGTCCAGCAATTTTCCCATCGCCGGCCCCGGTTTCATTCCCAGCGCAATCAAATCTTTGCCCGTCAGCAGCGGCGGTTTGATTTCCGGCTTTCGCTGCAGTTCCTCCGCCGAGTCGCGCAAAAAATCGTAATACTCCAGCGAGCCGTGCGAGCCGAGGCAATCCAGCTTGTGCAATTCCAGTTCCAGCGGAAACGTCTCGCGCAACAGCAATCGCCGCAGCGTCGCCTTGCGCATCTGCTTCACGTCCTTGAACTGCATGTGATGCAGCACGCAAGCGACAATTTCTTCGATTTGCTTTCGCGGAAATCGCAATCGTTCCAAAATTTTCTCCGCCATCGCCGCGCCAACTTTTTCATGGCCGTAAAAATGAATCGAACCGGTCTGCAAATCCTTTTCCGCTGTCACAGGTTTTGCAATGTCGTGAAGCAAAACCGCCCACGGTAATGATTCAGGAGAATTTTCAGGAAGTTTTTCCAGCATCAATTTGATGTGTTCAAAAACCGTGCCTTCGGGATGATAATCCGGCGATTGCTCACAGGTAATCGTCGCCGCGAGTTCCGGCAAGATGTGTTCCAGCAAATGGCTTTGTCGCAACAATTCCAATCCGCGCGCCGAGGGAGAATACACCCCCTCACTCGTCCTTCGGACACCCTCTCCCCCACCGGGGGAGAGGGAAGGGTGAGGGGGCGCGAACAATTTCAGCAATTCATCGCGAATCCGTTCCGCGCTGATGATTTTAATTTTCGGCGCGAGCGATTGAATCGCAGAGAAAGTTTTTGGTTCGATTTCAAAATTCAATTGCGCCGCAAATCGAACGGCGCGCAATAACCGCAAATGGTCTTCATCAAATCGTTCTTCCGGTTTGCCGATTGTCCGGATGATGCGCGCGCGCAAATCCTTTTCTCCGCCGACCCAATCGTGAGTTTTGCGTGAAATCGGGTCGTAAAAAAGTCCGTTGACGGTGAAGTCGCGTCGCAACGCATCGGCTTCGGCATTCGCAAAATGAACTGTTTCCGGTCGCCGACCATCTTTGTAATCGGCTTCTGCGCGAAACGTGGCGACTTGAAATTGATGTTTATTTTCGACGACAACGATGACGCCGAATTTTTTTCCGACGGCAATGGTTCGTTTAAAAAGTTTCTCGACCTGCTCCGGCTTCGCGTCCGTGGCGATGTCGAAATCCTGCGGTTCGCGTCCGAGCAAAAAATCGCGCACGCAACCGCCGACCCAAAACGCAGAAAATTTATTTGCCTGCAATCGTTGGACAATTTCAGTCGCAGTTTCTCGCGGCGATTTTTGTTTTGGCACGGCCATTTGGCGATTTCAGGTTAACACAATGACCAAATTTAGAAATAAAGATGGCAATTAAGAGTTTGTTTAGTTGAACAAATTGCGGCAACTTGCGTCGAACCCTTAAATCAGATGCCACATAACCCGAATTCTTTTGAATATAAAATCCGCCAGACGGATTATCACGGCGACGCCAAGAGCCTCCATCTCGAAGAAAATGTTTTAAGCGGCGTCGGTTCTGATGGTTGGCAACTCGTTTCTGCCGTGCCGATTATCGAAAACGGAAAAACGGTGAAAATTTTGCATTATCTGGTGAAGCATTCGAAACACTCGATGATTTGAGCGACTCGACTATTCTTTTCCCCAAATCAATTTCAGATGCGCGATGCCGCATTTGACGGCTTCGGTCGGCAGTGACGGGCTCAATTCAAAAACCTTCACGTGCTCCGGTTTCACGAACGGCTTGAGCGCGGCGAAATCAACCGTGCCGGTGCCGGGCGCAGCGTGGTCGCGCGCGGGGAATTGCACGTCGTGAACGTGAAATCCGGCCAGCTTTTCGCGCAGCGATTCTAAATGCAATTTGTGATTGATGAAGCCGAGGTTTTCTTTGATTTGCGCGTGACCGCAATCATGCCAATAAACAATGTTTGGACTGGAAATTTCGCGGAAGAGAAATTGAAAATCACTTTCGACCGGAATTTCTTCGAGTGCCTGGCGGTTTTCGCAGCCAAGTTTTAGTCCGCGTTTTTCAGCTTCAGGCAAAATTGCGCGGAGTGTTTCTTTGGTTCGTTCAAAAAACTTTTCTTTCTTGGCTTCGCGCGTTTTGGAAGCTTCAGCGCAAAGCTTTTCGTATTTGGGCAAATTCTTTTCGCCGCGTTCCAGCATTTCAGACAATTTGCCGGTGTAATCTTTCATCTCGATGCTGCCCAAATGCAGCACGATGAGCGGGGCTTTAACGCGTTCGGCAAATTCAAAAGTTTTTAGCGTGTGCTTGATGGCGAGTTCGCGCTGACGTTCGCGTTCGTCGGAAAATTCGTAAAGGTTCGGCGCGGCATTATTGACGCCAAGCGGCAGCGGACAAAAATTATGCAAACTGGAAATTTTAATTTCGCCGGCGTTTACGGCTTCGAGAATTCCCGGCACGAGCGAAATGCGGACGCCGTGGCTTAATTCGGCGTATTCAAATCCGATGTCGCGGATTTCGCGCAGCATGGCGCGGCCATCGGTATGGCGATGGGAGTTCCAGCATGTCGAGAATGAATACATGGCAGGGCGCGAAACGTTACATGGTTATATCACAAATCGTAAAAAGAAGAATCGTTAAACCATTGCCACGATGCAACGATTTAACGATTTAACAATTCAACGAATTACAAATTACAAGTCTGCGTAACGTGCGGTCAGCATGGCAGAAAAACGGGCGGCCTTTTCTTTGCGCCGGCGCTTTTCGCTCGGCTTTTCAAAATGCCGATGGCCGCGCACAACCTTGAGCGTGCCTTCACGGTCCACTTTTTTCTTCAGACGGCGCAGTGCGCGGTCAACCGGTTCGCCTTTTTTCAATTTAATTTCAGTCATGCAACTCACTTCCTTCCTCGCGGGACAATTGCCCGCCGATAAATGGGTGTGAAGCATAGGTTTTCAGCAAAAATTGTCAATGTCAAAGGTCTTTGCAGATGGCCACTATCAAAGCTATCTTTTCGGCAATGAAAAAAAGAAGTGAAAACGAAAAACCCGCAAATATCGAATTGAGGAAGCGGGTTCAGGAATTAATCGAGCTTAAAGGCGGCGGCTACAATGAAACGGAGGTCGCAGACATCATCGAAAATGCACTGAAACTTTTAACGGATGTAAAAGATACCGGCGATGTGCGCGTAATTAAAACGGCGTTGCGCGAATTACGCTATGCATTTCGATTGTTTGCACCGTTCGCCGGCAAACGGAAAGTGACCATTTTTGGCTCGGCGCGCACGCAGCCGGATGCACTGGAATATAAGCAGGCCGTTGAATTTGGAAAAAAGATTTCCGAAGCGGGATTTATGGTCATTACCGGTGCGGGCAGCGGCATTATGCAGGCCGGACACGAAGGCGCAGGACCCGAAAAAAGTTTCGGCGTTAATATTCGTTTGCCGTGGGAGCAAATGGCAAATCCGGTCATTGCTGAAGACAAAAAATTGGTGACGTTCAAATATTTTTTCACGCGTAAATTAATTTTCATCCGGCATTCCGATGCGATTGCGCTTTTTCCCGGCGGATTTGGAACGTTTGATGAAGGATTTGAAGCGCTCACACTGATGCAAACCGGCAAAAGTCAATTGATGCCGCTCGTGCTCGTGGATAAACCCGGCGGCATTTATTGGAAAACCTGGGACATCAATATCCGTGGGCAATTGCTGCGCGATAAATTGATTTCGCCTGACGATTTGAGCCTTTATCAAATCAGCGATAGCGTTGACGAAGCGGTAAAAATCATCACGCGTTTTTACCGAAATTTTCACTCAACGCGATTTGTAAAAAATTTGTTCGTCATCCGGTTGAAAAATGCGCCAACACCATCCGCTCTTGCTGCGATGAATGAAGATTTTTCTAACATTGTCACAGAAGGCAAAATTCAAATCATCAAGCCGACGTCAGACGAAATTGAAGATGAAGACAATTTAGATTTGGTTCGAATCGCCTTTAATTTCAATCGCAGAGATTACGGACGTTTGCGACAGTTGATTGATGTGTTGAATGGATTTTGAAAAACAAAAAGCCGGAGAATTTTCTCCGGCTTTTATTGAAAGACTGGCGGCTACCTACTCTCGCGGAAGCTATACAACCACTACCATCGGCCATGCAGTGTTTGACGGCCGTGTTCGGAATGGGAACGGGTCGGACCACTGCGGTATTACCACCAAATTGTTACGCACGATTTTGACGTGCAAAAATTTTAAAAAGATCGTTCGAAGCGATTCGGCGATTCTCTGAAAACTACACACAGGGGAAAGGTGGAGCATTTCCACAATTCGCGAGTTGAAATTGCATTTCCAATAAAGGAAAAAGCAATCAAGCCGCACGACCAATTAGTTCTGGTCAACTGAACGCCTCGCGGCGCTTGCATTCCCAGCCTATCAAACGGGTAGTCTGCCCGTGGTCTTCAGGGAGCTTGCGCTCCGGGAAACATTATCTTGGGATGAGCTTGGCACTTAGATGCTTTCAGCGCTTATCTCTTCCGCACATGGCTACGCAGCGATGCCCCTGACGGAACAACTGCCACACCAGAAGTGCGTC
>JAJPKI010000269.1 GCA_021323835.1 Verrucomicrobiota bacterium
AAAATCGAGCGCACCACGGTCGGCCGCGTGGACGATAACACGTTTCAAATCGCCGACCCGTCGGTTTCGAGCCATCATTGCGAAATTCTTTTGCGCGGCAGCGACGTAGTCATCAAGGATTTGAATTCCACCAATGGCAGTTTCATCAACAACGCGCAAATCACCGAAAACGTTTTGAAGCCGGGACAAACTTTACGGCTCGGGCAAGTGGAATTGAAACTGGAAGCCGAAGGCGCGACGGCTCCGGCAACCCCAGCCGTGGCAAGCGCTCCAGCAGCGCCCGCAGTTTCTGCATCAACGCCGGCTTCCGCGCCGTCGCCAAAAAAACCGATGGACGCGACAATGGTCATTCCGCGCGGCGTGAGTTTAGATCAATTGGAACAAGGCGGGCGCAAAGCGGGATTTGACACGACCAGCACCGTCTTCAAAAAGAAAAAAAATAGCGGTGGAAAATATTTTTGGATTGCTGCGGGCGTCGGCATTTTCATCATCGTCGTGCTCATCATTGTCATGGTGGCGGCAACCAAGCATTAACGCGCGAAATTCGCGCGCATTAAGCGTGAACTTCGCGCATTTTTCCGAAATTCTTTCAAAATTCCTTTGCTCGCGCGCTGGCATTTCTTCTGCTAAATTCATTTGGGCATGAATCAGACCAGTCGCAAAACAGGCGGGTTCACGTTGGTGGAATTGCTCGTCGTCATCGCCATCATCGCAATTCTTGCCGCGCTGCTGCTGCCCGCGTTGAACCTTGGAAAGCAAGCCGCAAAACGCGCGGTGTGCGAAAACAACTTGAAGCAAATGCTCATCGCGTTCCACAGCTTCGCGCACGACCACAACAGTCAATTTCCCCCCGGCGTTTCCACCAATGACGGCGGCTCGCTGGAATTTGTCCAGGCCGGATATTCCGCCGGCCCGATTTTTTATTTTTCATATCGAAATTTCCAAATGCTTTCAAACGACCTGACGTCGCCGATTTTGATTTGTCCCGCCGACACGCGCACAGCTGCCGCCAATTTTGCTAAATTGCAAAATCAAAATTTAAGTTATTTCATCGGCGTCAATTCCGATTTCCTGCATCCCAATTCAATTCTCGCCGGCGACCGCAATCTCGCCACCAATTCATTTCCCACGCCGACGATTTTGCGGATTGACCAAAACAGCCGGCTGCGGTGGACACGAGAATTGCATTCGCTCAAAGGCAATGTGCTTTTCGCCGACGGTCACGTGGAAAAGTGGAACAATAATTCGCTCGCCGCCGCCAAAGGCGCAACTGCGCCGGCGGATTTATTTTTCCCGTCCGTGCCGCCAACAAATACTTTTTCAGGCGGCTCATCCGGTATCGTTTCATTTCCGTCATCAAGTCCGGGCGTCGCAAATCCACCGTCGCAAAACGCGCAAGGTAATTCTCCGCCGCCGCCAAATTCGGGCGGACAAAATCCAACGGCGAATGGAACTTCCACTGCACAATCGCCAAACAATTACGCAATGCAAAATTATCGCGCCGCTCCGTCGCAAACACCTTCGCCATCGGCAAGCAAATCCAATCGTCCGCCGACGGGCGTCGGCAACAACAACGGCATGAACGGCAATTACGGCGCGGGTAATGAGAATTTAATTTATACAAATAGCCGTTCGTCGTTGAATTCAAATTCCAACAGTAACCGAAACATTTCAGCAGACGACCCCAATGCCGCTATGTCGCCGACCGACCAGCAAATCGTCAAGGTGTTGCACGGCGTGATTGAATGGACATTTCCATTCCTGCTGTTGTTTCTGCTGCTTTATTTGATTTACAAGGCGAAACAAATTTTTAGCCGCGACAAAAATCGCCGTCGGGCAAATCAAAACGATTTTCCGCCGCAACCATAATCCATTCTGGCTTCCGACTTCCGGCTTCTGTATTCTGTCCAAATGTTCGAGACGATTAAATCGGGAATCACGACCGCCACGGAAAAACTTTCGCATCTGCGGAGGTTTCTTTGACGTCCCGGCCACGCAAAAAAGATTGAGCGAAGTAAATTCGCTGATGGCCGCGGACAATTTCTGGAATAATCGCGAGAAAGCTCAAGAGATCATTGACGAGGCGAATTCTCTCCGCAACAAAATCGAGCCGTTGTTTTCCGCCGAAAAACAAGTGGACGATTTCCGCGTCATGGTCGAACTCGGCGAAGCTGAACCGGAAGCCGCGCAATTAAAAATTCAGGCGGAACTCGAGCGCGACCTTCAAAAATTTCTCAAGGAACTCGATTCACTCGAACTGAAAGTTTTTCTCAACGGCCCGCACGACAAAAAGAATTGCATCCTCACCATCAACTCCGGTGCGGGCGGCACCGAGGCGTGCGATTGGGCGAACATGCTGCTGCGCATGTATCAGCGCTGGGCCGAAGCGCGCGGCTGGAAAACCGAAGTCACCGACGCGCTGCCCGGCGAAGGCGCGGGCATCAAGAGTGCGACGATGCTCATCGAAGGCGAAAATGCCTACGGCTTCTGTAAAGCTGAGCGTGGCG
>JAJPKI010000248.1 GCA_021323835.1 Verrucomicrobiota bacterium
AAATTTGACCGCACATCAGCAGAACGGTTTGCAACTTCTGGAAAATCTTCACGACCCGCGCCCGAATTTCCAGCAGTGGCTGGAATTTCAACAGGCCGAATCGCGCCGCGTTAAATCATTTCGCGTTGGCGGAAGCCGGCGATTTCATCCATTTCGTCAGACGACGGTGAAGGACGCGGACATCCCGCCGTTGCCGCCGCGCGGCGAAGCGGAGGCGCAAGTGGAATTGCTTCCGCTCAAACGCGGCGTGTTGCGCTTCACCGGCGCGACGTTTGCGCGGCCCGACCCGATTGGTTTGTTCCGCTCGTTCGTGAACATCGCCGCACCGCAAACGGTTTTGATTTTACCGAAGCGTTATCCGCTGCCGCCGATTGCTTTGCCGGGCGCGATGAAATATCAGGAAGGCGGCGTGGCGCTCGCATCGAACATCGGGCGCAGCGAGGAATTTGTTTCGCTGCGCGATTATCGGCGCGGCGACCCGTTGCGGCACATTCACTGGCGCAGTTGGGCGAAAGTCGGCAAGCCCATCGTCAAAGAATTTGAAGATGAATTTTTCGTCCGCCACGCGCTGGTGCTCGACACGTTCACCGACGACCCGCGCAGTGAAATGTTGGAAGAAGCGGTTTCTGTCGCCGCGTCGTTTGCCTGCACGGTGCTCACGCAGGAATCGCTGCTGGATTTGTTGTTCGTCGGCGCGGAGTCGTATTGCTTCACTGCCGGACGCGGCCTCGGCCACGCCGACCAAATGCTGCAAATCCTCGCCGCCGTCCAGCCGTGCAGCGATAAAAAATTTCAAACGCTTGAAGAATTGGTCATCGGCCACGTCGCCGTCGTGAGCGGATGTATTTGCATTTTCATGAAATGGGACGATGCGCGGCAAAATTTCGTCCGCAAATTGCGCGCGCTCGAAGTGCCAGTGCTCGTCATGGTGATTGTCGAAGCTGGCGAAAAATTGGAAGCGGGCGTGATGCGCGACGAGCCGGAAAATTTTCATATTTTGGAAATGGATAAAATTGAAGAAAGTCTCGCGAAGCTCGGTGACTAAATGAGTAAAACGATTTCCAATTCGCGAATTGTCAAAACGCCGCCGCTGCTGCTCGGCGCGACGCTCGCGTTTTGGGGCTGGCAATCGGATTTGCTGCTGGCTGGAATTCTCATGGGCGTAATTTTGGAAAGCGCGCGATTTGTCAGCGTGCGCTGGGATTTGTCGGAAGCGGATTTCCGACGCATCTGGAATTTCTCCACGCTGCTCTCGTTCACGGCGGCATTTTACGCGCTCGCATCGAACGAAGAAGGCGGCAGTTTCAGCGGATTATTTCACGGCGCAACGGCATTTCATAATGCGACAATTACAACTGCGCGAACGGCCACGGCTTATTTGCGCTGGCTGCCGCTGATATTTTTTCTCGCCGTGGCCGCGCAAGTTTTTTCCGTGACGGAAACGATGCCGCTCACGGCGGTTTCCCTTTGGCGGCGGCGGCGGCGCGACCGTGAAATCAAAGCGGGCGCGAAAATCACGCCCGTGCGCGAGGTCAACATCACCTACGCGTATTTCATCGTGTGCATTTTTTCGGCGGGCATTCACGAAAACAACGGCAGCATTTCTTATTTTTGCGGGCAAGCGATTTTATTGGCATGGGCGTTGTGGCCGCTGCGTTCGCAACGGTTCAAACTACTCGTTTGGGCGCTGACGTTTGCGGCGGTCATCGTCGCCGGATTTTTCGGGCACATTGGCGTGCGGCAATTGCATCGCGACATTGACCAATACAGTTCCGCCTGGCTTGCACGCTTGTTTCACCCGCAGACCGACCCCATGCAAACGATGACGGCGATGGGCGACATCGGCGAATTGAAATTGTCCGGCGCCATTGTCCTTCGCATCTGGACAAAAAACGACGAGCCGCCGCCATCGTATTTGCGCGAGGCAAGTTATCGCAGCTACAATGCAAAATCGCGCAACTGGATTGCCGGCAGTCTCAACTCCGATGTCGAAACGATTGCTTCTGAAACAAACCAAACGACATGGACGCTGCTGCGCAATAAGACCAACGATGTCTCGGCGAAAATTGCGTGCTACCTCTACGGCCGTTCCCGTGAATCGGGAAATGCAAAGGGCTTGATTCCAATTCCGAACGGCAGCGGACGTCTCGAAAATCTCAACGCCTACTTGCTTAGCAAAAATCCTGAAGGAGATGTGCTGTGCGAAGGACCGGGACTTTTGATTTACAATGCTTTTTACGGACCGGGCGCGACAATTGATTCGCCGCCGGAAACGTCTTCGCGCGTCACCAATCTGGATTTGCTCGTGCCGACCAATGAAATTCCCGCGCTGCAACAAATCATTTCCACGAACAAATTTATCGGACGTGACGAGCAGGAGACGCTTCAAAATGTTTATACATTTTTCCAGCGCAATTACACTTACAGCCTGTGGCAAGGCATTCCCAAATCTTCGTCTTCAAATGAAACCGTGCTCACGCGATTTCTTTTGCGCACACACAGCGGTCACTGCGAATTTTTTGCGACGTCCACCGTTTTGCTCCTGCGCGAACTCGGAATTCCCGCGCGTTACGCCGTCGGCTATCTCGTCCATGAAAATGCCGGAAAAAATTATTATGTTGCCCGCCAGCGCGATGCGCATTCGTGGTGCCTGGTGTGGAACGAAAAAACGAAAGCGTGGGAAGATTTCGACACGACGCCCGGCGGCTGGATTTCCATCGAAGGCGAACGCGCGAATTTTTGGGAACACATTTCCGATTTCTTTTCGTGGATAAAATTCCAAATCGCCGCGTTTCGCTG
>JAJPKI010000342.1 GCA_021323835.1 Verrucomicrobiota bacterium
AAAGATGCGCGAAATAGTTTGCGTAATCGTCATTCACGGCACGCGCGGCTACGTTCAGGCTCACGTCCAATATTCCTGCATCACGATTCATCGTTGAAAGATTTACACTGCGAACAGCGCGGTCTTGATCCAACAAGAGCTGTGAGCGATATACGCTGCGGTTGCCGTTCAAATCCTCGGATTTTTCCAAATCGCGGATCGCATCGTTGATTTGATTTCTTTCCTGATTCAACAATGCAGAGTAAAGCCATGCGGTCGGGTCGTTCGGATCCAATTTTTTGGCGAGTTGCAACTCGCGCGTCGCGTGTGAAAAATCACCGGCGTTGGCGTAAGCCTTGCCGAGATAACTGCGCAATTCGGCGCGCTGCGGTTCAAGCGCGGCGGCAACGAGCAAATCTTTGCGTCCGTCGTTCGTGTCGCCGAGCCGGATTTTGCAAAGGCCGCGGCCAAGCCATGCGTTGCCGAGCGCGGAATCAATGGCCAGCGCGCTGTCAAATGAAGCAATGGCTTCGCGGGTTTGATTTTGCGCGGCGAGCAGAAATCCTTTCAACGCGAGCGCTTCAGGATTTTGCGGCGCGAGCGCCAGGCTTTTATCCAAATCTTCAAGCGCATTTTTTGTGCGGCCAAAACTGAATTCCAATTCGGCGACGCGTTCCAGCGCAAATCCAGATTGCGGCGAGTTCGTGAGCGCCTGTTTCGCAAAATACAGCGCGCGTTCCAATGAGGTTCCACGCACGGCGCGGGATTGCTCATAATAAGAACTGGCAAGAAATTCAGTCGCAAGCTTCGGCTGAAATGCGGATGGATTGGGCTGACTCTTCACGGCGGCGATAAGTTGGCGCAAGGCGGCAACGAGACGTTGAGAACGTTCCGACTTGTCTGACACGGAAGCCAAAATTCCTTCGGCATCTTCAACATTGCCGACGGAAAGCAACAGCGCGGCATAATAAATTTTTTCGGCGGATGAATTGATTTGCGCATCGGGGATTTTTTTCAACGCTTCCAGCAAATTGCCCGCGCGATAAGCATCGAGCGAATCGCTCCAAGTTTTTTGTTCGCCTGCGGTCAGCGGCAAATCGTTCAAATCAAGCACGGCAGGATAATAAAAACACCATTGCAAAAGATTGTTGGCGATAAAGCCGGCGGCACGGGCGGGCGGTTTGTTCAATTCCACGGCAGCCTGTTCGCTGTTGGTAAGCGTCAGTGTGCCGTGCTCGTTTCCAAATTTTACTTTGCCGTCAACGACGGAAAGCGTTGTGCGGTCAGCGTCGTCCACGGCCAGAATAAACTCCGTGCCTTCCACACCGGCGACGGCTCCACGCGTGATGATTTGAATGCGTCCGGGTTTGTCGCGATGAAAAAAAGAAATAATGCCGCGAAGCAAATGCAATCCGCATTCGTCATCCTGCGATTGTGGCGGAAGAATTTCGATTTCTGTGGCGGCCCCGATCGGCACGACGCTTTGGTCGGACCAAAGCAGGGCGACGCGGCTGTTTGCCCCGGTGCGCAAATGGTCGAGTGGATGCAACATTTGATTCTTTTGCGCGGGAATCCAATTCGTTGCGCCGGCTGTGGTGATTTCCACGATGCCTTGAAGCTCGACGATTTGAACTTCGTTTGCGAATTGGCCGTCTATAGGTTTGGAAAAGACAACAACATGCCCCATCGCGAAAAACCCCAACATCACGAATCCAAACAGCTTCTGAAAAGGAAACGAACGAAACATTTCCTGTATAATTAATTATGACACAATCATATCGGACGACGGGCAATGTTCAAATCTATTCAACAATTTTTGCTTTTTGTTTGCCAATTATGGCGCGAAGCGACATTACTTTTTTGCGGCATGAGATGAATTATGGACGAATTGATTCCAACGCGAACGACATTGCTTGAACGTCTCAAAGATTGGCAGGACGACTCGAGCTGGCAGGAATTTTTCGATACGTATTGGAAATTAATTTATGGCGTGGCTGTCAAAAGCGGATTGACCGAGGCTGAAGCGCAGGATGTGGTGCAAGAGACGATCATTTCCGTGGCCAAACATATTCCGGCCTTCAAATATGACCGGAGCATCGGCTCTTTCAAAGGATGGCTTTTGAACATGACCCGCTGGCGCATTACCGATCAATTTCGGCGGCGCAAAACTCCAATCATTTCGACACCACGCGAAGAAACCGCCACGGCTACTCAATGGTTGGACAAAATGGCCGATCCCAACACCTCGGCGCTGGAAAAATTGTGGGATGCAGAATGGGAAAAGAATCTGCTGGATGCCGCTATAAAAAAAGTGAAACGTTGTCTGGAGCCGGAAAAATATCAAATTTTTGATTTCTGCGTGAACAAGCAGTGGGCGCCAGAAAAAATTGCCGAAACTTTTGGAATCTCCGTCAATCAGGTTTATCTCGCCAAGCATCGTGTGACCGGTTTGATCAAAGCAGAGGTCGAGAGGTTGAAACAGGAAATGATCTGAATCCGTCCAAAAACGCCAATAATTGTCCGAAAATTCTTTCTTCAAATCCGGCTTCGTAAATTTTTTCATTTTTTCTGAAAGATTTGGCGTTAAGCCGCGTAGTGCTTATTGGCCAATAGCAATTTGAGCCGTTTTTCGGATTTACCGGCTCCGACCAGGCGGGAAGGCAGGGAATTGGGGTGACGATGTCACGGTCGGAGTCGGTAATTGAAATAATTTTAAGAGCAACCATGATTTCGACGCAGCGAATTTTGATTTTGGAAGATAGCCTTCATGACCGTCAGCTTTTAGAGGAAACGTTATTGAGTGAAGTTCCATCTTTTCAAATTATTCATGCGCAAACCAAGGAGGAATTTGAGGCGGCGCTGGAGAAAAATAAATTTGATCTGATTATTTCTGATTTCAGCATTCCGTCTTATAGCGGAACCGCCGCGCTTGCCTTAAGCAAACAAATCCAGCCGGACACGCCGTTTATTTTTGTCTCCCGCACCATTGGGGAAGACTGCGCGGTGGAAAGCCTCAAACTGGGCGCGACCGATTATGTGCTTAAAGACCGGCCCGGTCAGCTGACACAGGCAGTCCAACGTGCTTTGCGCGAAGCGCAAGAACGAATAGAACGCAAGGGCGATTCGCACGCGGAAAGCGAAGCAATTTTGCCTGCACAAAAAAATTCCATCGGCGGAAATGAAAAAATTCTTTTGGTTGAGGACGATCCAGACGTTCGAAAATTTGTCCATTACGTTCTGGTTCACGCAGGTTATCAAATTCAAGAAGCGGCCAACGGTGTGGAAGCGTTGAAAGTTTGGCGGAAAAATGCAATGCAATTCGATTTGCTTCTGACCGACATTGTGATGCCCGGCGGAATCAGCGGCGGAAAATTGGCCGAACATTTATGTGTAGAACGGCCAAATCTTAAAGTTGTTTTCATGAGCGGTTACAATCCTGACATCGCCGGAAAAATGCAACCGCCCGGCTATTTTCTACAAAAGCCATGTTCGATAGAAGTCATTATTGAGACGGTGCGAAACTGCTTGGGCGAAAGTCCTCAATTACGTGAAAGCTGAACAACAATTAAAAGCGTCTCTCAAAGAAATCGGTGATTTGAAAGCCGCGCTTGATGAACACGCGATTGTTGCCATTACCGACCCGCAAGGAAAAATCACTTATGTCAACGACAAGTTCTGCGCCATTTCAAAATATCCTCGCGAGGAATTAATCGGCCAAGACCATCGCATCATCAATTCCGGTTTTCATCCCAAGGAATTCATCCACGATTTATGGATAACAATTGCACAAGGCAAAGTCTGGAAAGGCGAAATAAAAAACAAAGCCAAAGATGGCTCATTTTATTGGGTGGACACAACCATCGTTCCCTTTCTCAACGACGACGGCAAACCGCGTCAATACGTAGCCATCCGTGCCGACATCACTGAACGTAAACACGCGGAAGAGGCGCGGGTGCGACTGGCGGCAATTGTTGAATCGTCCGACGACGCAATTATCGGTAAGACATTGGACGGAATCATCACCAGTTGGAATCGGGGCGCGGAAAAAGCTTTTGGATATTCGCCACAGGAAGCCATCGGCAAGCCGATGCTAATGATCATTCCGCCGGAGCGCGCCGGCGAAGAGCCAAAAATTCTGGCGCGAATCGCGCGCGGCGAAAGCGTTGACCATTTTGAAACCGTGCGGGTTCGCAAGGACGGAAAACGGATTGATATTTCCGCGACCATTTCTCCGCTCAAGGACAGTAGCGGCAAAATTATCGGCGCGTCAAAAATCGCGCGCGACATTACGGAACAAAAACACGCGCAGGAACAATTAAAAGCTTTCCTTAAAGAAATTGGCGATTTGAAATCCGCCCTGGACGAGCACGCCATCGTCGCCATCACCGACCCGCAGGGCAAAATCACTTACGTCAACGACAAGTTCTGCGCCATCTCAAAATACTCGCGCGAAGAATTGATCGGGCAGGATCATCGCCTCATCAATTCCGGTTTTCATTCCAAAGAATTCATCCGCGATTTGTGGACGACCATCACGCATGGGAAAGTTTGGAAAGGCGAAATAAAAAACAAAGCGAAGGATAGTTCGTTTTATTGGGTGGATACGACAATTGTTCCGTTTCTCAACGACGACGGCAAACCGCGTCAATATGTTGCCATTCGCGCGGATATCACCGAGCGCAAAGCGGCGGCGGTAGAAGTCGTTCAACTCAATGCGGAATTGGAACAACGCGTCGCGCAGCGCACCGTGGAATTGGAGGCGGCCAACAAAGAATTGGAGGCATTTTCTTATTCCATTTCCCATGATTTGCGCGCGCCATTGCGCGCCGTGAATGGATTTGCCGGAATCGTGCTGGAAGATTTCAGTCCGCAATTGCCGGAAGAAGGCAAACGGTATCTGGAGCGAATTCGCAACGGCGGGCAGCAAATGGGAGAATTGATTGACGATTTGCTTGCATTCTCCCGTTTAAGCCGGCGGCCGGTGAGTCGCCAAACGATTGACAATAGCAAACTCGTCAAAATTATTTTGGATGAATTGAAATTCGTCCTCGCGAACCGCGAAGTCCAATTTCAAATGGGACAATTGCCATCATGCTATGCCGACCCGGCATTGTTAAAACAGGTTTGGGTCAACCTGATTTCCAACGCCGTCAAATATTCGCGTGATAAAAACCCCGCCATCATCGAGATCGGCAGCAAATGCGAAAATAATGAACATGTTTTTTTCGTCCGCGACAATGGCGCGGGCTTTGACATGCGATACGCAAACAAGCTGTTTGGTGTTTTTCAAAGATTGCATCGCGCCGATGAATTTGAAGGCACCGGCGTGGGGTTGGCAATTGTGCAACGAATCATTCATCGCCATGGCGGACGGATTTGGGCGGACGCAAAATTGAACAATGGCGCGACTTTTTATTTCACGCTTGAAGAAGGAGAAAATTTATGAACGAACCCAAAGAAATTGAAATCCTGTTGGTCGAAGACAACCAGGACGACCTGGATATGACGCTGCGCGCATTGCGCAAGGCGAATCTGGCCAATCACATCCACGTCGCGCGCGACGGTGTGGAGGCATTGGAATTTATTTTTTGCGAAGGTCCGCATGCCAATCGCAAAATCGAAAACGGTCCGAAGGTGGTTTTGCTGGATTTGAAACTTCCAAAGATTGACGGCATGGAGGTTTTGAAGCGAATCAAAAGCGACCCGCGCACAAAAATAATTCCCGTCGTCATGATGACTTCATCGAAGGAACAAAGAGATGTGATTGAGAGTTATCATTTGGGCGTCAACAGCTACATCGTCAAGCCGGTGAATTTCGAAGGCTTCGCTACTGCTGTGCAGGAATTGGGAATGTATTGGCTCCTTTTCAATCAGCCACCGAAAACAGGAGGTTAATATGTCGAAAAATAATCAGTCGCCTAAATCATTGAATATTTTGATAGTTGAAGATTCGCCCGACGATGCCGATTTGCTGTTGGCCGAATTGAAAAAATCCGGCTTCAAGCCAAAATGGAAACGTGTTGAAACAGAACCGGATTATCTTGCCAATCTGGAGGCCCGGTTAGATATGGTTTTTTCCGATTTTTCGTTGCCAGAATTTTCCACGGCACGCGCGCTGGAATTGCTTCGCGAAAGTAAATTGGAAATCCCGTTCATCATCGTTTCAGGAACCATCGGCGAAGTGCGCGCTGTGGAAAGCATGAAAGCCGGCGCGACAGATTATGTTCTCAAAGATCATTTGAACCGACTCGGTCCCGTCGTCAAGCGCGCATTGCTTGAAATGCAGGAACGCGCGGAACGCAAAAAACTGGAAGCACAATTCATTGAGGCGCAAAAAATGGAAGTCGTCGGCCATCTTGCCAGCGGCGTTGCGCACGATTTTAACAACATTCTCGGCGTCATCATCGGCTATGGCGATTTGCTGATGAACGAACTTGGGGCGGAAGGTTCCTCGCGAAAATATGCCGAGGAAATCCGGCATGCGGCGGAACGTGCGGTCGGTTTGACACGGCAATTGCTTTTGTTCAGCCGGAAGCAGGCGGTGCAGCCGATCGTTCTCGACCTCAACGAAACCATCTCCGGCATGGATAAAATG
>JAJPKI010000041.1 GCA_021323835.1 Verrucomicrobiota bacterium
CACGCGGCGAAGCGAGTTTCCGATGGTGTGGCCGTAACCGGTTTCAAACGGGTCGGCGACAAATTTTGCGTAAGTATCCGTCGCGCTTGCTTCATCCTTCTGCAACCGCTTGGGCATTTCGAAACGTCCGAGTCTAACTGGCATATTTTCCTTTCAACAATTTTAATCTGACGCTTTCAATTTGATTTATTCCCGCAATCAAAAGCGCCCGTATAATTGTTTTAACTTTGTTTACTGTTTAGCGGGAATAAAATTCGACGACCGCTTGCTCGTTGGCAATCGGCTGGATTTCTTCGCGGGTCGGAACGCGCATGACCGTGCCTTTGAAATTTTCTTTGTCCAAAAGCAACCAATCCGGCACCGAACGGCTCGCAGCGACTTCCAAACCTTTAGTCGCGAGCTGGCGCGATACATTGTGATTTTTCACTTCAATCACGTCGTTGACCTTCAAAGCATACGAAGGAATGCTCACTTTACGGCCTTTGACCATGATGTGGCCATGCGAAACCATTTGTCGCGCAGCCGCGCGAGTATTTGCAAATCCTAAATGGAAAACGACGTTGTCCAAACGCGTTTCCAAAATCTGCAGCATTTGTTCACCAGTAACACCACGACGACGCAACGCTTTTTCGTAAACACCGCGAAATTGACGTTCCATCAAGCCGTAGTAATAGCGCAATTTCTGTTTCTCAATCAAACCGAGACCGTAATCGGTGTGCTTGCGGCGTGATTTCGGGCCGTGAACGCCCGGGCCGTAAGCGCGGCGTTCCAAATATTTCGTCGTGCCGAAAATCGGAATTCCGAATCGGCGGCTGATGCGAACACGAGGACCTGTATAACGAGCCATAAAATTATTTTGAAATTATAAATTGATTAGACGCGACGTTTTTTGCGCGGACGGCAGCCGTTGTGCGGCACTGGCGTCACGTCTTTGATTGCGGAAATTTCCAGGCCAATCGCTTGCAGCGCGCGAATCGCGGATTCGCGACCTGAACCCGGACCTTTGACGCGGATTTCTACTTCTTTCATTCCGTGCGCCATCGCCTGGCGCGCGGCGTCTTGCGCGACCTGCTGCGCGGCGTAAGCCGTGCTCTTGCGCGAGCCTTTGAATCCAACGCGACCGGCGCTCGACCAGCCAATCAGATTTCCGTGATTGTCGGTAATCGTGACTTGCGTGTTGTTGAATGTGGCCAAAATGTTTGCGACGCCGGCGACAATATTTTTTGCGTGCTTCGCCTTGATGACCTTCTTCGCATCAGCGGACTCACCCAAAAGTTCGGCAGCTGTCGGCGCGGCAACCGCGACTGGCGCGGCGGCTTCCGCCGGTTTGGCTTCGGCTTTTTCACCGGCAGGCGCGGCTTCTTTCGTCGCAGCTTTTTTACCGGGCTTTTCTTCCGCTGATTTCGCAGCGGCTTCGGGCTTCGCCTCTTTTTTTGGAGCAGATTTTTTCTTTTCTTCAGCCATACAAATTTAATTAGTGAATACCTGTCTTCGCGTTTGGATTGCGTTGCACACCAACGGTCTTGCGCGGGCCTTTGCGCGTGCGCGCATTTGTTTGCGTGCGCTGTCCGCGAACCGGCAATCCGCGCATGTGGCGGACACCGCGATAGCATTTAATGCCTTGTAACCGTTTCAAATTCATGCCGAGTTCGCGGCGTAAATCGCCTTCGATAACATATTTGCCTTCTTGAATCGCGTGGACGATTTGCGAAAGTTGCGCTTCGGTCAAATCCTTCGCGCGGATGCTCGCGTCAATGTTCGCGCGTTCGAGAATTTCGACGGCGTTTTTCGGGCCGATGCCGTAAATGTAGCGGAGCGCAATATCAATGCGCTTGTTCGGCGGAACTTCTACTCCGATGATGCGTGCCATAAATTTTTAGCCTTGTCGCTGTTTGTGACGTTTGTTGGAGCAAATCACGCGGATGACGCCGCGACGGCGGATCACCTTGCAGTGCTCACACATTTTTTTGACTGATGCTCTGACTTTCATTTTTAAATTATTTTTCCGTTAAAATTCTTCCGACGCTCAAATCGTATGGCGTCAATTGCAATTTCACCGTGTCGCCGACGTTCAATCCGGCAAAATTCTTTTTCGCTTTGCCCGCGACAAATGCCGTGAGGCAATGTCCGTTTTTCAATTCCGCGCGATATGTGCCGTTCGGCAAAACTTCCATCACGCGACCTTCAACTTTGAAAGCGTCTTCGTTGCGCATGTCAAAATCTCCGGTTCACCGTCCGTCACAAGGACGGTATGCTCAAAATGAGCGGATAATGAACCATCTTGCGTGACCACTGTCCAGCCATCTTTTAAAATTTTTACGTCGGGACGGCCCGCATTTACCATCGGTTCAATCGCAATCGTCATGCCCGGCTTGAGCTTTTGATTGCTTTTCGGGTCAACAAAATTGGGCACTTGCGGCTCTTCGTGCATCGAACGTCCGACGCCGTGGCCGACAAATTCGCGCACGACGCCAAAGCCGTTGCCTTCGACATAATCTTGAATCGCGCGCGAAATATCCGTCACGCGATTTCCCGATTTCGCCTGCGCAATTCCCAAATACAACGACTGCTCGGTCACGTCCAACAACCGTTGCGCCGCAACGCCGCAACCACCAACCGCGAACGTCTTTGCGTTGTCGCCGATAAAACCTTTGTAAAGAACACCGACATCCACGCTCACAATGTCGCCAAAATGCAATTCGCGTTCCGTCGCCAATCCGTGAACGACTTCTTCGTTCACCGACAGGCACGTATGGCACGGATATTTCCGGTAGCCGAGAAACGCGCTTTTTCCACCACGCGATTTAATTTGCGCCGCCGCAAATTCGTCCACTTGTCTCGTCGTCACGCCCGGCTTGATGAACGCGCCGATTTCTTCCAAAACTTCCGCCGCCACCGCGCACGCGGGACGCATCAGCTTCAAATCGTCCTCGCTCTTGAGTTTTATGGCTGCCACAAAATCAAAACCGTCCGCGCAAACGGCCTTTCTTCAGAAAGCCGTCGTAATGCCGCATCATCAAATGCGATTCGACCTGCCGCATCGTGTCGAGCAAAACGCCGACGGTAATCAACATGCTCGTGCCGCCGAAAAATTGCGCAACGTTGTAATCAATGTTCAATTTGCGCGCCAAAATAATTGGAATCACCGCGATGATGACCAGGAAAATTGCGCCGGCCAAAGTGATGCGGCTCATCGCGCGATGCAAATAGTCGCTCGTGCCCTGTCCCGGCCGAACACCCGGAATGTAACCGCCGTTTTTCTTCAAGTCGTCGGCGATTTGAATTTCATTGAATTGCGTCGCCACCCAGAAATATGAGAAGAACAAAATCATCAGCGCGTAGGACGCTAAATATCCAACATTGCCCGTGGCAAACCATCCACTTAATGTAATGAACATGTCGTGCAGGGGGCCGGTTTTAATTTGTGTCACGAGCAAAGGAAATATCCATTGCGGAACCATTAAAATGGACGACGCAAAAATAACGGGCATGACGCCGGAATAATTTACGCGCAACGGCATGAAATTCGTCCCGCCCTGATACATTTTTTGCCCGACCATGCGACTGGCGTATTGCACGGGAATTTTCCGCTGCGCCTGTGTCACGGCGATAATTCCGCCAATGACCAAAATCAATAATCCAAGGAGTAAAATAAAATCTCCCTGCAAATGATGCTGTGCGTTTCCGCCAGCCGGAAAATACATATCTTTGAAACCTTGGCCGGCTGCCGGAAATGATGCAACAATTCCAATTGTGATAACGAGTGAAACGCCGTTGCCGATGCCGCGTTCAGTAATTTGTTCGCCGAGCCAAACAAGCAACATCGTGCCAGTAGTCATAATTAAAATTGTTTGAAAGAAATACCAATACGGATTTTCAATCAATACAAGTTGGCTTTGGAATGTTGAACCAAATTGTTTTTGCGGATTTTCCCAACCAAGCGCAAACCAAAAACCTTGTCCAATGCACAACAGAACGGTCAAGTAACGACCTAATTTAATAATTTGCGCGCGACCGCCTTCTTCGCGCGCGAGTTTGCTCAAACGCGGAATCACCGCCGTCATCAGTTGCAAAATAATCGTCGCGCTGATGTAAGGCATGATTCCAAGCGCACCAATTGAACAACGTTCGTAACCGCCGCCGGCAAAACGATTGTAAATTCCCATCAACCCGCCACCGCCTTGCGATTGGTCGAAATACATCGCAAGTGCAGTATGATTCAAACCCGGAATGCCAATCCAACTTATCAAGCGCACGACTGCGAGAATTCCGACAGTAAATAAAATGCGCGACTTCAGCTCCGGAATCTTGAAGCAATTCGCAAATGTGTTGAAAATGTTGCGGAACATGATTTGTCCCGCTTAAGCTTTCGCGGGTTCGGCTTTTTTGCGGGCAATGATTTCAACCTTGCCGCCTTTGGCTTCGATTTTCGCCTTCGCCGACGCGCTGAACGCGCTCGCCGTGACAGAAAGTTTTTTGGTCAATTCGCCTTCGCCGAGAATTTTGACTCCATCGGACTTGCCGTTGGCGAGGCCGATTGCGCGCAAGGCGACTTCGTCCACTTTCGCGCCGTCATCGAATTTGTTCAATTCGCCGACATTGACCGCGACGTATTGCGTCGTGAAACGCGCATTGTTGAAACCGCGTTTCGGAATGCGGCGAATGAGCGGCATCTGGCCGCCTTCAAATCCGATTCGAATGCTGCTGCCCGAACGCGCGGTCTGGCCTTTGCCACCGCGACCGGCGGTTTTTCCGTGGCCGCTGGATTCGCCCTGACCCAAACGCTTCGTGCGATGTTTCGCGCCGGGACGAGGTTTAAGATTGTGCAATCGCATCATAAAATTTTTCAGGCTGCGGGAATCGCTTCAGGCGCTTTCGGCTTTTCCACTTTTTTAATTTCCAAACCGCGGCTCTTGTAAATGTCTTCGCGCGTGCGCAAGCTCAATAACGCTTTCAATGTCGCCTTTACCACATTCGCCGCGTTGCTCGAACCGAGTGATTTGCTCAAAATGTCTTTCACGCCGGCGGATTCCAAAACCGCACGAACGGTTTTACCCGCAATAATTCCTGTTCCGGGCGACGCCGGACGCAACAAAATTTTCGCGCCACCATATCGGGAATAAACTTCGTGCGGAATCGTCACGTCTTTCAGCGAAACCGATTGCATCTGGTTGCGCGCAAGTTCGCCGCCGCGTTTAATGGCGTCCGCCACTTCGCCTGCCTTACCGAGCGCGTAACCCACGCGGCCTTTTTTATCGCCGACGACAACGAGCGCGGAGAAATTAAAACGGCGTCCGCCTTTGACGACCTTCGCGGAACGGTTGATATAAACAACCTTCTCCATCAATTCTTCGCCGCCGCCGAAAGCATTTTCCGGCACGTCCATCGGTTTGCGACGGCCGCGACCGCGCGGACCGCGCTGCTGCGGTTCTTCCTGACCTGCGATTTTTTCGATTTCAGCCATGTTCGTAAATTTTTAGAATTTTAATCCGGCTTCGCGCGCCGCGTCCGCGAGCGCTTTGACTTTGCCGTGATAACGTTTTCCACCGCGGTCAAACACGACTTCTTTGATGCCTTTGTCTAAAGCATTTTTCGCCGCGAGCGCGCCAATCGTTTTCGCGCCGTTCACATTTGCCGACAAATCCTTTGACGCTTTGCTGACGGTCGAAGCCGCCGCGAGCGTTTTGCCCGCTTCGTCGTCAATAAATTGGACGTGAATGTTCTCGCTCGAAAAACAAACCGCCATGCGCGGACGTTGTTTCGTGCCGGTAACTTTCTTGCGGATGCGCCAGCGGCGCAATTGCTGCAAACTATGTTTTTTTTCTGTTCTCATTTTTTCGCGCTCACGGATTTAGCCGTGAACAAATTAATTATTGAACCGTCTTGCCTTCCTTGCGCTGGACGTGTTCGCCCACATAACGCACGCCTTTGCCTTTGTAAGGTTCCGGCGGATAGAAGCCGCGCAATTCGGACGCCACTTTTCCGACAAGCATTTTGTCCGGGCCCTCGATGGTCACTTTCGTGTTTTCCTCGACCGTCACTTTAATCTGGTCGGGGATGTTGTAATTAATCGGATGCGAATAGCCGAGCGTCATGTTCACGACCTTGCCCGTGACAGCGGCTTTGAAACCGACGCCTTGGATTTCCAGCTTCTTCACAAATCCTTCGGTCACGCCTTTGACCATGTTGTTGACGAGCGCGCGGCTCAAGCCGTGCAA
>JAJPKI010000369.1 GCA_021323835.1 Verrucomicrobiota bacterium
TTCGAGACGATGCTGCGATTGTGCAATTGTTTGCGGGCGCTGTTGCGCATCCGGCGTTCGGCTGATTTCGTGTTCGGCATAATTAAATTTGCAAAAGGGCGGCGAATTTAGACGAATTGCACGAAATGTCAACGCTCAAACGGCAGCTTCTTCCTTTACTTTCCGCCGAATTGTTAGTTTTGTTATGAGAATTCAGTCGGGAATGGCCGACCAATGAATAAACCGTTGCGCATCCTACATTTGGAAGACGAACCGGATTTTGCCGAGTTGGTCAAATCACTCTTCGCGCAAGACGGCTTGAACGCGGAATTCACCCGCGCCGACGACAGGGCCTCTTTTGAAAAATTTTTGAACGAGTGCCAATACGACGTCATCATTTCCGATTATCATTTGCCGCGATTCACCGGCCTCGAAGCGCTGACCATTGCGCAAAATAAATGTCCGCACGTTCCGTTCATTTTGGTTTCCGGCACCATTGGCGAGCAGGCGGCGATTGAAAGTTTGCGCGCGGGCGCGACGGATTACGTGCTCAAGCAAAAACCGGAACGCCTGCCCTCGGCAGTGCGTCGCGCCGTGCGCGAAGCGGAAGAACACGCGAAATTGCGCGAGGCGGAATTGGAATTGGCGCGCCGCGAAAAATATTTCCGCGCACTCACGGAAAATTCGCTGGACGTGGTCGCGATTTTGAACCGCGAGGGCAACTACACTTACATTACGCCGTCGGTCGAAAACATGATTGGCTACAAGCCGGCGGAAATGCTCGGTCAAAGCGCTTTCGAATTCATTCACGCTGACGACGTGGAAAGGGTGCAAAAAATATTTGCGACGCTTTTGGAGACGCCGCGCAAATCGGCCAAAGTGGAATACCGTTTTCTGCACAAGGACGGCACATGGCATCACCATGAAGCGAACGCGCAAAATCGTTTGGACGAACCGGAAATTGCCGGCGTCGTCGCCAGTTGCCGCGACGTGACCGACCGCTGGCGTGCGCAGGAAGAAATGCGCGACAGCGAGCGGCAATATCGACTGCTCTTTCACAGCAACCCGAACCCGATGTGGGTTTTCGATTTGGAATCGCAGGCGTTTCTCGAAGTCAATGAAGCGGCGATTCAAACTTACGGCTATTCGCGAGAAGAATTTTTGAAAATGGTCATTGGCGATTTACGCCAGCCGGAAAAAAATAATCACCGTAAAATTTCCGTTCCAGAAGATGCCGGACGCGGTTTGATTTGGCGGCACGTCTGTAAAGACGGAAGTTTCATTGACGCGGAGGTGATTTGGTCGCCGATGGCGTTCCGCGGACATTTTGCGGCGCTGACCATGGCGGTGGACGTGACGGAGCGACGGCAAGCAGAACATCGCAACGCAGTATTTTCAAAATTAAGCCATCGCTTGAGCGCGGCCACTACGGCGGCGGAAGCAGCGATGATTATTTGCGACGCGGCGGATTCGCTTTTCCGCTGGAGCGATTTTGCGCTGGATTTGTATGACGCCGAGCGCGACCAGGTGCATTCGCTTTTGAACGTCACAACAGTCGAAGGCCAGCGAACGGAAATTCCGCCTTCGCCGCAACCGAAAACCGCCAACGCGCTCATCCGGCGCGTGGTTGAAAAAGGCGCTGAGCTGTTGACTGCGAAGGAATCGGGCGAATACGCCGCAGCCACGATGCTTGCGCCGATTACGAAGGGCGACAAGGTCATCGGCCTGTTGCTGATTCAAAATCACAAGCCCGGCTCTTATTCGGAAAGAGATTTGGAAATGTTGCAAACGCTGGCCGACCAATGCGGCGGCGCGCTCGAACGCGTTCGTGCCGAGCAGGCCTTGCGCGAAAGCCAGCAGCGGTTCCGCGATTTGTTTGAAAATTCTCCCGACGCGATTTTTGTCGAAGATTTGGACGGCACGGTGCTTGATGCCAATTTCACGGCGTGTGTGCTGCACGGCATGACGCGCGACCAGTTGATTGGCAAAAATGCGATTTACGATTTAATTCCACCGCATGAACGCGAAAACGCCGCCGGCGAATTTCAAAAATTGGCTTCCGGGAAATTATCCTGGATTGAAGGCGAAAGTTTAACCATCAACGGGCGCACGATTCCCGTGGAAGTTCGCGCGGGCAGAATTGAATACGCGGGCAAACCGGCGCTGCTGCTCCATGTGCGCGATATTACCGAGCGCCGCTCGTCGGCAGCAGCATTGAGCAGTTCGGAGGCATTGTTCCGGTCGGTTTGGGAAAATTCCGTGGACGGCATGAGATTGGCCGATGAAAACGGCACTATCGTCGCCGCCAACGAAGCGTATTGCAAACTGGTTGGCATCGAAGCGGCACAACTCGAAGGCAAGCCGTTCACAGTAGTTTATAGCACGTCGGAAAATTGGGATGAAATGCTTCGGGATTTGCACGACTACTTTGAGAAAAAAAAGCCGCAACGCAAAATAAACCAGCAACGCACATTGCACGACGGGCGAATTGTTGCACTGGAAATCACCGATTCATTTATCGAATTGCAAGGCCGTCCGCTGCTGATGTTGAGTTTGTTTCGCGACATGACGGCGCATCGCCGCCTCGAAGAACAATTGCGCCAGTCGCAAAAAATGGAAGCCATCGGTCAACTCGCCGGTGGCGTCGCGCACGATTTTAACAATATTCTCACCGTCATTCACGGTCACGCGTCGCTGCTGGCGATGTCGGATTTGGACGATGCCGCCGCGCGTTCCGCGCAACAAATTACGCAAGCCGCCGAACGCGCCGCCGGATTGACACGGCAATTGCTTACATTCAGCCGCCGCCAATTGATTCAGCCGAAGCGTTTGGATATGAACAAACTTGTCGGCAACATGACGGAAATGCTCGGACGATTGCTTGGCGAAGACGTGATGTTGCAATTGAATTACTCGCAATCGCCCGCGATGGTCGAGGCCGATGCGGGCATGATGGAACAGGTTTTGTTAAATCTCGCCGTCAATGCGCGCGACGCCATGCCGCGCGGCGGAAAATTGTCCGTGCGCATTTCCATTGTGGACGTAAATCAGGAACACGTGCAGCGTCACGCCGAAGCGCGCAACGGCCAATTCGTTTGCGTGAGCAAGACCGACACCGGCTGCGGCATTCCGCCGGAAAATCTCACGCGCATTTTCGAGCCGTTTTTCACAACGAAAGAAGTTGGCAAAGGCACCGGCCTCGGTCTCGCGACCGTCTACGGAATTGTGAAACAACATCAAGGCTGGGTTGAAGTCGAAAGCGCGGTTGGCAAAGGCACGACGTTTCGCATTTACATGCCGCGCGTCGGCGACGCAATTCCCGATGCGGAAAAGCCGACGACACAAATCATCGTCAAAGGCGGCACGGAAGGAATTTTGCTGGTTGAAGACGAAAAGCCCGTCCGCGAATTGGTTGCGCGCGTTTTGCAAAAGCAAGGTTACAAAGTTTTTCAAGCCGGCACCGGTGACGAAGCGATACAAGTATGGAATCAGGACGGCAAAGAAGTGCATTTGTTGTTGACCGATTTGGTCATGCCCGGCTCGTTCAACGGCCGCGAGCTTGCGGAAAAATTGTGGCGCGAGCGGCCTGAATTGAAAGTGATTTTCACCAGCGGTTACAGCGCGGACATCGTCGGCAAAGATTTTAAATTGGAAGCCGACGTCAACTTTTTGCAAAAACCGTATCATCCGCAAACACTTGCGCTGGCTGTGCGCCGCTGCCTTGACCGCAAATCCAAATGAATTTCAATTTTGAATTTTTAGTTTTAAGTTTCCCGCGGCCAACTTAAAATTAAAACAATGATAATTGCACCTTCATTTTTGTCGTCCGATTTCAGTCACGCGGCCAAAGAAGCGCGGCGCGTGGATAAATCCGGCGCGGATTGGCTGCATCTCGACATTATGGACGGCCATTTTGTGCCGAACATTTCCTTCGGCCCGGCGTTCGTAAAATTCATCCGCCCGCACACAAAACTTTTTTTCGACGTGCATTTGATGTGCAGCAAGCCGGAAATTTTGCTCGAGCCGTTCGCAAAAGCCGGCGCGGATGAAATGATTATTCATGTCGAACTCGGTGAACAGGTCGAACCGCTCATCTGGAAAATCAAGCAACTCGGCAAAAAGGTTGGGCTCGCGGTCAACCCCCCGACAAATATTTCCGCCGTCGAACCTTTCCTGGAAAAAATTGATTTGTTGCTCGTGATGACCGTAAATCCCGGATTTGGCGGACAAACATTTATCCATGAATGTCTGCCGAAAGTTCAGCAGGCTGAAGCGTGGCGGCGGGAAAAAGGATTGCGCTACCAAATCGAAGTGGACGGCGGCATCAATAACGAAACGGCTGCCGAATGCGCAAGGGCAGGGGCGGACACATTTGTTGCCGGAACCAGTTTGTTCGGCGCGCGCAGTTTGAAAGCCGCCGTGACAAAGATGCGGAAAATTCTTCACGCCAACGACCCCGCGCTCGCGGATTTAAAAGTTTGAATGAATTCCAGCCAAAATAAATCTATGAGCAATTGGTTCTGGTATGCCGTGGTCGCCGCCGTTTTGTATGGCGCGCACCAAATTTTTACAAAGTTGGCGTCCGAAAAAATTAGCGACGGCCTCGGCGGATTTGTCGTCGAAGGCTCGGCGGCGTTGACGATCTTGATTTATCTGGCGTGGTTGAAATTCGGCGGGCAATGGAATCAAACTTCCAGTGTGCCGGGAATTTATTATTCCGTTTTGACCGGCATTTGCGTCGGCGTGGGCACGATTGTGTTTTTTCTGTTGTTCCAAAAAGGCGGGCCGCTTTCCGCCGTGCCGATGATTTTGGCCGGCGGCGCGGCAATGATGGCGCTGGCGGGAATTTTCTTTTTCAAGGAAACGCCTTCGGTTTCACGGATTTTGGGAATCATGTTTGCCATCGTCGGATTGTTTTTGCTCCGAAAATAGTCCCTGACAAGTTTCTTACAAAAATTTTACGCCGCCCTGACATCTTCATTTTCACTTTATGGTTAAATTCGTTGAACGAAATGTCCCTTCACAAATCAATTTAATTAACAGCATCTCCAATTATTCAATTATGAAAACAACTTTCGCAATTTATGGCGCGACTATTTTGATTGCCGCCGCATTTCAAATGCGCGCGGAAATTATCGCCGGGCCATTCACAAATCCGGCGAACGGCCATGATTATTATTTGCTCGCGCCAAACAATTGGACGGCGTCGGAAGCGGAAGCAGAAACTTTGGGCGGAACGTTGGCGATTATCAGAAATGGAGCGGAGCAAGAGTGGGTGTTTTCCAAATTCGGCGACTTCGGCGGAACGAACCGAAATCTGTGGCTCGGCTTTCATCGCGAAGCACAGAACGGACGCTTTATTTCGATGCTCGGCGAGAAAATGGATTATTCCAATTGGGGGCCGGGTCAACCGGACAACGGCGGCGGTCAGGAAAGTTGCGTTGATATTTGGACGACTGGCTGGAACGACACCAATAAAGGTTGTTGGAACGATTGCGTGGATTGGACGATGAATAATGGCGTTGTGGAAATCCCCGGCAAATCGGACGACTGAAAAAGAAAAGGCGTTGATTGGCAAATGGTATCACGACGGTGACATCAATCAGCCTTGCTGGATTGCCGCCGCCGGCAACACGTTGTTTGCCATCAACAACGAAAATCAGGATGGCAGCCGGATTGTTTTGACATCGAATGGATTTATCTTTTCTTCAAAATGGAAACAACGCGCGGAAATCGTTGAAGACAAAATTCTTTGGGCGAACGGCGTCTGGTGGTCGCGCAAGCCGATGGATTTTGGAACGCAAACCTCGCCCACCGCTTTGAAACAATCTTATATTGTGCCGGATTGATTTTTTGCGCGGCATTTTTTAGCTTGGCGCGTGGCACAAATTAAATTTGGAACCGACGGCTGGCGCGCGGTCATCGCGGAAGATTTTACTTTTGAAAATGTCGCGCGCGTGGCGCAGGCAACGGCGGACTTTTGGAAGTCAGAAACTTTACGGCAAGGTTCGAAAATTTTCGGTCGCGAATTGAAAGTCGTTGTCGGCCTCGACCGTAGATTTTTTTCCGACAAATTTGCACAAACGACAGCAGAGGTTTTTGCAGGAAATGATTTCCAAGTCGTTCTCACACCGGAGCCGACACCAACGCCGTCGGTTTCCTTTGCCGTAAAAAATCTGAACGCCGTTGGCGGCGTGATGATTACCGCCAGCCACAATCCGCCGATTTTCAACGGCTTCAAATTAAAATCCTATTACGGCGGCTCGACCAATTCCGACGAATGCAAAGCCATCGAAAGTTTTCTCGGCAAAAATCCGCCGCAATTCAAAACTCAAAACTCAAAACCCAAAATTGCAGTTCAAGACGTTCGCCCCGCGCATTATGCCGCGTTGAAAAAGCTCGTGGATTTCAAATTGATTGCGAAATCAAAATTGAAATTTGCGCATGAAGCGTTGTTTGGCGTTGGCGCGGGTTGTTTCGAACAAATTTTGAAAGGCACGACTTGCAAAGTCACGACGCTCAATACGAAGCATGACGTTTTGTTTGGCGGCATCAATCCCGAACCGATTGTCCAAAATTACGCGCGCAGCCAAAAATTTCTTCGCACACATCCACATGACATTTGCCTCGTCACCGACGGCGACGCCGACCGCGTTGGCGGCATGGACGGTCGCGGCAATTATTTGACGACGCACCAAATCATTTGCCTGTTGCTGCATCATTTTATCGCCAACCGGAAACAAACCGGGCGCGTAGTGAAAGCACTGACGACGACTTCGATGGTGGATAAAATGTGCGCGGCTTACAATTTGCCGCTCGTAGAAACGGGCGTCGGTTTCAAATATATTTGCGCGGAGATGCTCAAAGGCGGCGTGTTGCTCGGCGCGGAAGAAAGCGGCGGCATCGGTTTTCCCGGCCACATTCCCGAGCGCGATGGCATTGCCGCGGGCTTGATGCTTTTGGAACTGCTCGCGACGGAAAAAATTTCCGTAAACAAAATTCTCGCGAAATTGGAAAAGCAATTTGGTCCGCATCGCTATGGGAGAATTGACACGCATTTTCCGCTGGAGAAACGCGGTGCGCTCATGGAATTTCTCGCCAAAAATCCGCCGGACAAATTATTGAAGTCGCCGCTTGCCGATGTAAAAACTTTCGACGGCGTAAAATTCATCGCGGAAGATTCTTCGTGGCTGATGTTGCGCGGTTCGGGAACGGAACCGATTCTGAGGATTTACGCGGAAGCAAAATCTGAAGCGGACGCGCAAAAACTTCTCAAGCTTGGCGTTGTTTTGACAAAACAGGTTTGACCGCACGCTTGCTTTCATTGCCAAAAATGATTAAATCAATGCCATGAAATTTGCTCTGGCGATTTTTATTTATCTGCTTATCGGGTTTTTTTTGAGCTGGGGAATTATTTTGCTCATTCATGGCAGCCCGTGGATGTTCATCGCATCGCTGGTCATTTACATTTTGGCCTTTGCAAAAATCGGCTGTCTGACGCATTAAATTTCGCAATATGCTCGAAACCGGCATTCTCAATCCGCAAATTCTTTCGCTCCTCGCGCGCGTGCGTCACACGAATGCGCTGGTCATTGCCGACCGCGGCTTTCCGTTTTGGCCGATGATTGAAAACGTGGACATTTCGCTCGTGGACGGCGTGCCGACTGTTTTGCAAGTGCTCGCCGCAATCAAAGCCGGCGGCAGTTACAATCAGGCTTACATGGCCGAGGAATTCAAAAAAAATAATTCAGCCGCCACGCTTGCCGCATTTGAAAAAGGTTTTGGCAAAATTCCTGTTACATACGAACCTCACGTGGAATTCAAAAAACGCGTGCCGCATGCCATCGGCTTGATTCGCACGGGCGACACGGTTCAATACGCAAACATGATTTTGATTTCGGGCTAGAAGCTGGCATACTCGCCGCATGACCGCGCGCTTTGTTTTAATTTTCCTGTTTGTAGTTTTTATTTCATCGATTCGCGCCCAAACAGTTTCCAACATCGCCGCCATCGTCGCACAAATTGACCATGACCGCATTTTACGATTGGCAAATGAAGCGCTGGAATTGAAGCCGCCGGCTGTCACAGATGAAATTGCGACAAATAGCGCGGGCGGTCCGCACGATTTCTTTTCGCAAGCGGATTATGCATGGCCGAATCCGACGAACAAAAACGGGTTGCCATTCGTTGGCCGCGATGGCGAATCCAATCCAAATGTTTTCACCTATCACCGGCTCGCGATGCGCAATATGAAAGATGCCGTCGCCGCACTCGCGGCCGCTTATGTGATTACCGGTGACGACAAATACGTCCGCAAGGCGAATGAATTGCTCCGTGTCTTTTTCCTCGACGACAAAACGAAGATGAATCCAAATCTGCAATATGCGCAGGCGGTGTTGGGTTCGGCAACGGGCGAGCCTTACGGCATCATTGACACGCTGCATTTGGCGGAATTGGCCGTCGCGATTCCGTTCCTCGAAAAATCCCCGGCATTCGATAAATCCGTGGACGCGGGTTTGAAAAAGTGGTTCGGCGATTACACCGATTGGATTTTGAGTTCGACGAATGGCATCAAGGAAATGAACAATCCGAACAATCACAGCATTGCGTGCTTCGTGCAGCTCGCGAGCTTTGCAAAATTTACCGGCAATCAAAAAGTGTTTGAATTGTCGCAGCAAAAATTCAAGGAAACACTTTTCCCGAATCAAATGACGAACAACGGCAGTTTCCCGCGCGAATTGAAGCGGACAAAACCTTACGGATATTCCATTTTTCAAGCGGACAATTTGGCGACGCTTTGCGTTCTGCTTTCGACGACGAACGAAGATTTTTGGAACATTAAATTGGCCGACGGCCGGACGCCGAAAGATTCCGTGGATTTCATTTATCCGTATTTGGCAGACAAAAATAAATGGCTCGCGGACGGTCGCCCGAAAGACGTGATGCATTGGGACGATTGGCCGGCGCGCGAGCCATGTTTGATTTTTGCCTACGCGGAATTTGGGGATGAAAAATATCTGGCGTTGTGGAAGAAATTGAATTCCGACCCGAGCGATTTGGAAATTCGCCGCAACATGGCGATTACACAACCGTTGCTCTGGTTGAAACAATAAAATAAGTTTCCCAAACGCCGCCAGCTGATAGATTGCGTAACGTGCCGGCGCTTGGTAACGTCTTTTGTGCGGGTGCCGTCATCCGAAAAATCCAAATATTTGCACCATGAATAAATCAGAATTCGACCAATTACTGGAGCGCATGATTAAATCTGCGGAAGGAATTTCCGATTTGCTTTTCGTCGCGGGCAGGCCGCTGCAAATTGAGATTCAAGGAAAACTTGTGCCGTTCGCGGATGAATCGAATTCACTGCTCACCAGCGAGCGCATCGAGGATTTTGCCAAAGCCATTATTAACAACAACCCGCGGCTTCTACAGGATTTGAAAAATCGCGGCTCATGCGATTGCGGCTACACGCTTAAAGATATTTGCCGGTTTCGCGTCAACGTCTATTTTCAAAACGGACATCATGCGATGGTGATGCGCCATTTGAAGCCGTTGATTCCCACCTTCGCCTCGCTAAGATTAGCGCCCATATTCAACGAAATAATCAAAGAGCGGCACGGCATCATTTTCATCACCGGCGGCACCGGGCAGGGCAAGACAACGACGATGGCGGCGATGTTGAATGAAATCAATAAAACCGAAGACATACACATCGTCACGTTGGAAGACCCGATTGAATTTTTATTCACGCCCATCAAATCGACTTTTAGCCAGCGGGAATTGGGTTTGGATTTTTACAATTTTGAAGGTGGCATGCGCGCGGCGCTGCGGCAGGCGCCGAAAATTGTTTTTGTCGGCGAAATCCGCGACCGCGAGACGATGGAAATCGTGCTTAACGCCGGCGAGACGGGCCACTTGGTTTTCACGACGCTGCATACAACCGGCGCGGCGGTGTCCATCAACCGCATTTTAAGCATGTTCCACGAAGAGGAAGAATTACAAGTGCGCGAGCGGCTCGCGGCGGCGATGCGTTTCATCATCAGCCAACGGCTGGTGCCGGCTATAGACGGCACGCGCCTGCTCGTCACTGAAATGATGGGCAACAATTTGCGCACCCGCGAAGCCATCACGCTCGGGGAAAACGAAGGTCGCCGCATTGACGACATTCTCGAAGCCGGCACGCCCTACGGCTGGCACAGTTTTGAACAATCGCTCGCGAAAGCTTACCAGGACGATTTAATCACCGACCAAACCGCCATGCGTTACTGCACTAATCGGGCGAAAATGATTCAACGCATTGACACCATGAACAAACCGAGGACGAGCGGCGATAGCGCCTTGTATTCAAGTTTGAAAATGCAGGGAGAACAAATGGTTCCACCGTCGCAACGGGCAAGAAGATGACAGGATTTCTTTTTCGCAAGGGGGAAGTTCCTCTTGCTTGCGAAAACAAATTTTACAGACTATCCAAATGAAATCCGTTTTTCGATTCACAATTCTTTTTACGGCTGCCGTTTTTGCCATGGTTAAATCCGTTTCCGCTGCGGACGAAACCAACGCGGCGAGCATGACGACCAACTCCGCCCCCGCGCAAACGACCGAGACCAACACCGCCGCACGCGCAGCCGTTGACGCCACATTTGCCCATGCGGAAATCCGCACGCCCGCTCCCGCGCACACGCCGCGCATCAACGGGCCGGGAATTTTCGGCGTTCGTCCGCAACACCCGTTTCTTTATCACATTCCCGCGACCGGCGACCGGCCGATGACTTTTTCCGCGGATAATTTGCCGCCGGGATTGCAATTGGACGCCACGACCGGAAATATTACCGGCACGGCACCGCAACTAATAAGCGAAACGAAATCTGCGCCTTACGTTGTAACGCTTCACGCAAAAAATTCCCTCGGCACAGCGGACAAGAAATTCAAAATTGTCGTCGGCGAGACAATTGACCTGACGCCGGCGATGGGTTGGAACAGTTGGAATCATTACGCCGGAAAGATTACGCAAGACCTCGTGCTGCAAAATGCGCAAGCGATGCACGATTCCGGCTTGATTGACCACGGCTGGACTTACGTGAACATTGACGACACATGGCAGGGCGGGCGCGGTGGAAAATTTCACGGTTTGCAAGGCAACGACAAATTTCCCGACATCGGGAAATTGTGCGATCAAATCCACGCGCTCGGTTTGAAGTTTGGAATTTATTCGACGCCGTGGGAAACTTCTTACGCCGGATTTCCCGGCGGCAGCTCGGAAAATTCTGATGGCAAATGGACACCGTGGACCGGCGGAAAAAAACCCACCAACAAACACATTTTGCCGTTTGACATCGCGCCGTATCATTTTTACACCAACGACGCCAACCAATGGGGCGCATGGGGCGTGGATTATTTAAAATACGATTGGAATCCAATCCAAGCGCCGGAAACAAAAGAAATGGCCGATGCCTTGCGTAATTGCGGACGCGATATCGTCTTCAGCTTGTCGAACAGTTTAAATCCCACCAACGCGCCATCAGTTACACCGCTGGCAAACAGTTGGCGCACGACCGGCGATATCAAAGCCAGTTGGACTTCCATGAGCACCAAAGGCTTCGGACAGGACAAATGGCGCAAATATTCTTCGCCCGGCCATTGGAACGACCCCGACATGCTCGAATTCGCCACGCGCGAAAAGGGCCAGCCCGGCCTCACCGCGAACGAAGAATACACCCACATGACCCTCTGGTGCCTGCTCGATGCGCCGCTCCTGCTCGCCAACGATATAGGCCAGATGGATGCGTTCACCAAAAATCTTTTGGAAGACGACGAAGTCATTTCCGTCAGTCAGGATTCGCTCGGCGACCAGGCAACGATGGTTGCGAATGAAGGCGATACAAAAGTTTACGCCAAAAAAATGGAAGACAGCTCCAAAGCCGTCGGCCTTTTCAATTTGAACGGCAAAGACCCGCAGCGCGTCGTCGTGAAATGGTCCGACCTCGGCATTTCCGGCGAACAAAACGTGCGCGATTTGTGGCGGCAAAAAGATTTGGGCAAATTCAAAGACGAATTCTCCATGGAAGTCGCGCCGCACAGCGCCGAGCTGGTGAAGATTTCGCCGTAAGATTTAGAGCAAGCCAATAAATTTCTTTTTGGCTTCGTTTCTATCGCGCACGCCCAATTTTTTATAAACGCTGTGCAAGTGCATGTGCACGGTGCCGGAGGAAATTTTAAGAATTTTCCCGATTTCTTTATCCGAATGGTTGCGGCAAAGATGGATTAAAATTTCCTGCTCGCGCGCGGTCAATCCCCATTCGGAAACATTTTCGCCAAAACTTTGCAGCCATTTGATGATGGTTTTTTCCGTTTCCGGGCAGAGCGCTGGCAATCCTTCCAGCGCCTTTTTTACCGCCGCGATAATTTCCAGTGACGCGGTCGGTTTTACGAGATAACCCGTGGCACCGGCAATGATGGACGCAATAAATGTTTCCGTGTCCGCGCGCGCGGTGAACATGATGACCGGCAAATCCGGCATCATTTTTTTGACTTTGCGCGTGCATTCGATGCCGGTGATTTCCGGCATGGAAACGTCCATAAGCACGGCGTTGGGCGGCGATTCCGCCATGCGTTCAAGCGCCTGTAGCGCGTTGGAATACGTGTCCAACTTCCATTCAGTCGCCCACGTCTTGAAAATTTGCCGCATGGCAATGTGAATGCTCAAGTCATCGTCCACCAACGCGATTCGAATGGCGGGTGGTCCGGATGCAGAATGTTTGTGCGCGGCGGTTTTTGCCGCAGCGGATTTGGCCGGGGATTTGCGCGCGGACGCCGCTCGCGTCGAAGCATGCAGAGCCGAGGCTCTTTCAAAATGTTTTGTTTTTCGAGGTATCACGCCGTTTGCTGATTTTTCAGGTTAATCCTTCAAAATCAAAGAGAACCGTGGCGATGGAAGCAAGATAAAAAGCGCCGATTGTCTATACAATGTATAAACCATTTTTCTTTCACAAAAAGATTGGCGCGCGCGGAAGAACATGGAAAATCACAGCGGGTTGGCAGTAGCGTGCGTGAGCGGACTCGTTTTCTAATGGGTGGGGAACGACTCACGCCGCTGCTGTGGGCTCTCTCCACCGTAACCGCCGGCCACCGAAAATCGTCCAGTTCAGGACAAATCCGTTGAGCCGCTAAAATTCCAGATTTGCAGACGGCGGCGCTTCCAGACAAGATTTGTCGAATCATGCCCAAAACATTTCATTTCGCAAAATTTGCCGTCGTCGTGTCGGCGATGTTCTTTGCGTTCAATTCTTTCGCTGATTCTCCAAAAAAAATTTCTGTGCTCATCGTGGATGGGTTCAGCAATCACGACTGGCATCAAACAACAGAATTAATCCGGGGAATTCTTGCGCCGACAAAATTATTCGACGTTTCCGTCAGCACCGCGCCGACAAATGAAACTGATTTGGCAAATTGGCGTCCGAAATTTTCTGATTACGACGTGGTCATCCAGAATTGCAATGATTATGGCAATCATATTTCGTGGCCGGAGCCGGTGAAAAAAGATTTTGCCGATTTCGTGCGCAACGGCGGCGGCGTTTACATTTTTCATTCAGCGGAAAACGCGTTCGTCGGCTGGACGAACTATGAGCAAATCGTCGGCCTTTGCTGGCGCAAGGCGGATTTCGGCACGGCGATTCGCGTGAACGACGACGGCTCGCTTGTGCGCATTCCGCCCGGTGAAGGCCTCGCGACCAGTCACGGCAAACGCGGCGACGTGCTCGTCACGCGGCTTGGCGACGACCCGATTCACGCCGGCATGCCGCGCCAATGGCTTTCGCCGGACATGGAAGTTTATTTTTACGCGCGCGGCCCGGCGGAAAATGTCACCGTGCTCGCCTACGCGCGCGATTCGAAGCCGGGACAGGGATTGCTCTGGCCGGTTGAATGGACGACGACTTACGGCAAAGGCCGTGTTTATGTTGCGACTTACGGCCACGTTTGGAAGGGCGACACGAATCCGCCGTCAATGCGCTGCGCGGCGGTGCAAACAATTATTCCGCGCGCAATTCAATGGCTCGCGAAAAAGCCAATTACCATTCCCATGCCGCCGGATTTTCCGACGGCGACAGAAATCAAATTGCGAAATTTCCCGGGCGATGAAATCCAGACGACCAACCAAATGATTCAACGATGAAAAAAATTCTGTCCGCAATTGTTCTCTCCTCAATTGCCGCGACAACGTTCGCGGCGCAAAGTTTTATCCAGGTCAATTATCGCGCACTCGTCTCGCGTGGTGATTTGGACTACACGAA
>JAJPKI010000250.1 GCA_021323835.1 Verrucomicrobiota bacterium
ATTGTTCGTCGGCGACGACGGCGGCGGCGGCATTTATGAATTTGACACGGAAATCGGCGAATCCAGCGGCATCAATTTTTCTGCGGACGTTTCATCCGCCAATGGCCTGACTTCCGACGGCAAAAATTTATTTGTATCCGATTGGGGCAATCATTCCATTGTCAAATTTTCGCTCGATGGCACGCCAACGACTTATGCGACGCTCGACAGCCCTGCCGGCGGACCGGCATTTGACAATAACGGAAATCTTTTCGTGCCTTATCAACAGGATGCGCGCATTGATAAAATCGCCCCCGATGGCGCCATCTCTGTTTTCGCAACAAATGTTTTTTCTCCGGGACAATTGGCATTCGACAGTCACGGTAATTTATTTTGCGCCGACCAAAAATCCGGCTGCATTTACAAATTTGATTCTGATGGCACGCAAACAACATTCGCTAAAAACGTCAAACCACTCGGCCTTGCGTTTGACAGCAAAGGAAATTTATTCGCCCGTTCTGGCGGCAACATTTTGAAATTTTCGCCGGATGGAGTTCAAACCGTTTTTGCCAAACCCAAAGGCGTTTCCGGTCTCGCCTTTGACAGCAAAGGCAATCTGTTTTCGTCGGACGGCAAAGGCAGCATTTATAAATTCGAGAACAAAGGCGGACGGCTCTCCACCAAACCGATTCTTTTCGCACAGGATTTGGGGCGAAATTTTTTCATCACGGTCATACCTGGAAAAATGTCGTCGCCTTCCGCGCTGGCGGCGTCAAATTGGAAACTGTGGACAATCATATCCGCGGCGGCATTTGTTGTCATCGGCGCCGCCGCGTTTTTTATTTTTAGAAAAAGAAAGGTCGCATCCGCAAATCCGGCCACGATGGCAAATTAAATTCCTATTTATTTTCGCCGGCCAATTCCAAAATTCCCTGCAGCGGGATTTTTATCCAATCAGGACGATTGTTCAATTCGTAGCCCAATTCGTAAATTGCCTTGCGAAAAAGAAACGCGTCCATCATCACTTGCAAATCCGCTTCCGCCTGCGGCAAAAATTTTGCGGCGCCCGCTTTTTGCCGATACGCGCGGAAAAAAATCGCGCTCACCCAGCGCGACCAGAATTGCGACCACGCAATCGTTTGCGGCAATAAACCTTCAGCAATCGTGCCGCGCTCGATTTGTTTGAGCAGTGCGGAATTCGCCGCGTAATTGAACGAACGAATCATTCCTGCGATGTCGCGCAACGGCGAGCGTTTCAATTTTCGTTCACTCAACGCAATCGCGGGCTCGCCTTCAAAATCAATAATCAAAAAATCTTTGCCGGTGTAGAGCACCTGACCCAAATGATAATCGCCGTGATGCCGGATGCGGTCGCAATCAATGTGCCGTTCATAAATTGCGCGCAATCGTTTCAAAATTTCCGGTTCGAGCAAAATAACTTGTTGCGCTGACGGCTGAATGTCCGCCGAAAGTTTTTTCATTTGCTTCGCCAATAATTGAAAATTCTGCCGCATCAAATTGCGAATGGATTGGAACAATCCGCGTTGCGCGTGCGGCGTGAACGGTTCCGGCGAAAAATTTTTGTCATCCGGTTCGGACGCCAGCGCCAAATGCATTTCCGCCGTGCGCTCGCCCAGCAATCGCGCGCTTTCGGCATAAGTGTCAATCACCGAAATCGCGTCGGGAGAAATTTCTGCCGACAATTTCACGATGTTTGCCGACGGCAATTGCGGCTGGCGTTTATCCGGCGGAAGCGTGACCGTGCGCTCATAAAATTTTCCGAGCGCGTCGAGCGTGTATTCCCACGCGTCGCGCGCTTTCGGCACAAATGCCGTGAGCATCGCGACGGTGCTCAAATCATTTTTGCCGACGTGATATTCCAGCGCGCCCGCGAGCGGCGGCGAATGCGCGAAATTTCGCGCCGTGAGAAACCTTGAAATTTCCAAATCCGGATTCGTGCCGGGTTCAATCCGCCGGAAAAATTTCAACATCAATTTCTCGCCAAACAAAACCGAAGAATTACTTTGTTCGGCTTTGCCAACACTTGACTCGAGCGACGCGTTTTCCGCCAGAATTTTTTCCAATTCAGAAGTGGGCGAACCTTCAAGTTTTCCGCGTTTGCCATCGGCAGCGCCGGAATTTGAAATTATTTTCAGCAGCGCGCTGCAAAAATTCTTGTCCGCAATCGCTTCGTAAAGCACGCCGGTTTGATTGCTTTTGTCCGCAGCAATCCGCGCGATGACAAATGGCAGCGAATTTTGCGCAATCGCATTTGCGTCGTCGCCAAAGGCGCACGTCAGCGGCACGAAATAAACTTCCGCTTCGCTCTGGACAAATTCGACATGCAGAAATGCGAAAAATGCTTTCGCCGTTTCCGATGTAAATGGAATCAATTCCTGAACGCGGACGTATTTGATTTTTTTCGCTTTGCCGCCAAACCAGCGACGCGACGGCAGCCAGCCTTGCAGCGCGCGTTCCAATTGCGCGGCGAATTTGCTGTCGAAAACTTCGCCGCAACTTTCTTCGACAGAAATCAGCGGACGCGACTGCAAATCGTTCGCCGCAATTTCTGCCGCAGCCGTTTTGGGTTCGAGCGAGAACCAATAAAACATGTGCGGACCGAGCGTGATGAAATATGGCTTGTCGGAAATTGGCGGAAATTCCGTGCGCCCGAATAATTCAATCGGCACGAGTGATTGAAACGGTGTTAAATCCAATTCGACCGGCTGAACAAATCGCGACAAATTTGCGACGACTAAAATGATTTCATTTTCGTATTTGCGGATGCAGGCGAAAATTTTTCGGTTTTCGGGATGCAGAAATTGGATTGTGCCGCGACCAAAGGCATTTCGGCTTTTGTAAAGGGCGATGAGCCGGCGCATCCACCACAGCAGCGAGTGCGTGTTGCGTTCCTGCACGTCCACGTTCACGGCTTCGTAATGATTTTCCGGGTCAAGGTTGATTGGCAGAAATAAACTTTGTGGATTCGCGCGAGAGAAGCCGGCATTTTTGTCCTGGCTCCATTGCATCGGCGTGCGAACGCCGTTGCGGTCGCCAAGATAAATGTTTTCGCCCATGCCGATTTCGTCGCCGTAATAAATCACCGGCGTGCCGGGCAATGAAAATAAAAGCGCGGTGAGCAATTCAATTCGCTTGCGGTCGTTGCCAACCAGCGGTGCGAGGCGACGGCGGATTCCGAGATTCAACCGCGCCTGATGCACGTGCGCATACATTCGATACATGTAGTCGCGCTCTTCATCCGTCACCATTTCGAGAGTCAACTCATCGTGATTGCGGAGGAACAACGCCCATTGCGCGGTTTCGGGAATTGGCGGTGTCTGCTCCAAAATGTCCACAATGGGAACGCGGTCTTCCATGCGCAATCCCATGAACAATCGCGGCATGAGCGGAAAATGAAATGCCATGTGACATTCATCGCCTTTGCCCTGCCCGAAATACGCGACGGAATCGTCCGGCCATTGGTTCGCTTCGGCCAGCAACATTTTGTCGCCGTATTTTTCGTCCACGTGCTTGCGGATTTTTTTCAGGAACTCATGCGTCTCCGACAAATTTTCGCAGCTCGTGCCTTCGCGCTCATACAAATACGGAATCGCATCGAGCCGCATTCCGTCCACGCCCAGGTCGAACCAAAAATCGAGCGCCTTGAACATTTCTTCGTGAACGGCGGGATTATCAAAATTCAAATCCGGCTGATGCGCGAAAAACCGGTGCCAGTAAAATGCCTTGGCGCGCGCGTCCCATGTCCAATTCGACGGCTCGGTGTCTTTGAAAATGATGCGCGTGCCTTTGTATTTTTCCGGCGAATCGCTCCAGACGTAGTAATCGCGAAACTTGCTGCCCGCGGGCGAGCGGCGTGCGCGTTGAAACCATTCGTGCTGGTCGGATGTATGATTCATCACGAGTTCGGTGATGACGCGGAGATTTCTTTTGTGCGCCTCGCGCAGGAAAATTTTGAAATCGTCGAGCGTGCCATACATCGGATGGATGTCGTAATAATTCGCGATGTCGTAGCCGTCGTCCTTGAGCGGCGACGGATAAAACGGCAGCAACCAAATCGCCGTGACGCCGAGGTCGTGAAGATAATCGAGTTTCGACGTCAGCCCGCGAAAATCGCCCGTGCCATCGCCGTCGCTGTCGCAAAACGCGCGCACGTGGAGTTCGTAAATGATTCCGCTTTTATACCACATCGGTTTGTTTTCCAAACCGGCGGCCTGTTGACCTTGATTACCCATATCCTTCTGAAAAGTATCGAAGCGAAAATCGGCATTGTCAAACTGTGCTGGCAATTCATCACCTGCTCGCGCCGAGTTACCGAAAGGAAATTGTGTAATTAACTTAGCGATTACGGCCGCGCCAGAAGATTGGTAACGTTTCCTTCGTAATCTACCATTCCAACATCTTCGCCATTTAGCCGGTTATTTTTGTCCACGAACAAAACGTGGGGAATTCCGTCAATGCCGAATTGCTGAAAAAATTTATTTTTGTCAGCCGGTTCCGCTTTGCCGGCGAAATATTGCGGCCATGGAATTTGTTTCTCATTGATGAATCGCAGCAAAGTCGTTTTGTTGTCATCGCCGTCAACGCCGACAATTTCCAAACCCCGGCTGTGATATTTATCATATAATGCTTTGAGCTGTGGCATCGCTGCTACACAACCGGGACAATCCGTCGCCCAGAAATCAATCAGCACCACTCTGCCTTTCATTTTTGAAATATCTACCTCACGACCATCGACGGCGGTGAATTGCATGGAAACACGCTGGCCCATTTTGGGGCGCGTGAGGAAACCCTTCGCCCACAATTTAAATTCTTCGGGGCCGGAACCGTCGGCCATTTCTTTTGCCAATACTCGCGAGTCCGCAACCTCCGGCTGGTTCTGGTAATATTCTATGAGATGCATCATGACGTAATAACCATCGGGATGAGTCGGAAAATCGTTCATCAATTTCCGCGCCGCGGAAATTTGCTCTTGCGGTTTTGCGTTTATGTCATTGGCAACTTTCCAGGCCGCTTGGGACTCCGCTTCCAATTTCTTTTCATCGGCGGATTGCATGGAAGCGCAACCGGTCAGGGCGTCAACGAGAACTGCGCAGAATAGAAATTGCAGGAAACAGTTCACGCCACGAATTTACGCAATCCAATTGCTAATACAATTTGTTTAAAAAAATAATTTTCTTATGCAACACAACGCAAATTTCCAAAAACATTTATTGCGCAGAAACGAAAATTGAGTCAAAAATAAGTGAACGACGGCTGATTGCCAGATGACGAACAACCTGACTCAACCAAATGAAAATCACCGGCACGCGCAAAATCCAATTTCCGCGCCGCCGAAACAGGGACTTTATGACCCGCAGTTCGAGCATGACTCGTGCGGCGTAGGTTTTCTCGTTCACATCAAAGGACAAAAATCGCACGGCATCGTCACCGCCGCGCTCCAAATTCTGCTGAACCTCGACCATCGCGGCGCGTGCGGTTGTGAAGCGAACACCGGCGACGGTGCTGGCATTTTAATTCAGACGCCACATGATTTTTTTGTCAAAGTTGCGAGTGAATTAAAAATCAAACTTCCTGCGTTCGGACAATACGGCGTGGGCATGTTGTTCATGCCGCGCGACGCCGCCGAACGCGAAGGCGTCAAAAAGGAATTGGCAAAAATAATTTCCGATGAAGGACAAACGCTTCTCGGTTGGCGCGATATTCCGACGGACAATTCGTCGCTCGGCAACGGCGCGAAAAATTCCGAGCCGTTCATGATGCAAGTTTTTGTCGGACGCAATCCGTCTATCAAAGACGAGCAATTGTTCGAGCGAAAACTTTACATCATCCGCAAAATCGCGGAACAGCGCCTTCGTTACGGAAATAAAATTCCCGGCGGCAAATGGTTTTACGTTTCCAGCCTGTCGTGCCGCACATGCATTTACAAAGGCATGTTGATGCCGGAGCAGGTCGCGAAATATTTTCCCGATTTGCGCGACGCGGACATGAAGACGGCGCTGGCGCTCGTGCATTCGCGTTTTTCGACGAATACATTTCCGAGCTGGGACCGTGCGCATCCGAATCGTTACATCGCGCACAACGGCGAAATCAACACGCTTCGCGGCAACGTCAATTGGATGCATGCGGCGCAGGCGAATTTCAAATCGCCGTTGTTCGGCGACGACATCAAAAAAATTATTCCCGTCATCAATACCGACGGCAGCGACTCGGCGCAGTTCGATAATTGCGTGGAATTGCTCGTCATGGCCGGGCGCGAATTGCCGCACGCGATGATGATGATGATTCCCGAGCCGTGGGAAAATCACGAGAGCATGGACGCCGAACGCCGCGCGTTCTACGAATTCCATTCCTGCCTCATCGAGCCGTGGGA
>JAJPKI010000012.1 GCA_021323835.1 Verrucomicrobiota bacterium
AAAGCGTCCTGGACAGCGCCGACCAGGACATCACGGCTGATGCCTTTTTCGCGCTCCCAAAATTCCAAAACGGCCAAAAAATCTGCGTTCATAAACTCACAAACGGCATCTGCGACGTCGGCACGCGGCGAATAAAAAAGCCGGAAGATTTTTATCTCCGACTTCGCGCGCTGGCTGACCAGCAAACTTTACCGTTCTTGGCAGATAATTTAGTTTTTTTGCAAAATTGCGTCAAGTGCAAATAAAACCGCTTGAAATCAAGGAATTTACGGCGTCACGAAGCGATAAAAATGTGAGGAGTTGCCGGTAGAATTTGTGTCGGTGAAAAATAAATCGCCGCGGGCACTGGCATAAATAGAACCGATGGTTGTCCAATTGGTCGAACTTAAATTCGTGCTGACTTCAACACGATACGGCAGTGTTGGATAACCGGAGCCACCAAATTGAATCGTGCCGTTGCTGAAAAGGATTGCGCCGTCGAAAACAGGCTTTGGCGGCTGAATCAGCAACAATGAAAACCGGTCTGCCGACGCCCACGGGCCTTTGGTGTTTGCAGAATTATTGCCGACGACGGTCTGCCGAACGGCGTGGCTGCCGAAATTTGTAAATGTAAAATTCCCCAGCCTGATTTCAGGATACGTTTGACCGGACGAATATTGGTCGAGCGAATCGTTCAGTGGAATTCCGTCTACAGTGTGCGCAATGATGCCACGCTCGGTGTTGCCTTTGTATTTCAAATTCAATTGATACGTTCCTGCCGGAACATTTGCGAGCGTGTATTCGATGTAAGGATTGCCGTTCGTCGCCGTTGCCGTCAACGCTTCCCATTTTCCACCGCTGGAATTGGCGTCGGTCTGCACGGCGGCAATTGCATTGTTCGTGACAAATGGAATTGATTCGGCTTCAAAAAAGAAATTGGTCACAACGGTCGGCGGCGGAGAAATCACGATGTTCGTGCCGGAAAAAATTCTCAACGCCACGCCGAGCGACGGTGCATTTGCAGACGCGACGGCATTTGCAATTGTAAAATTAAATGCGTTTGTAAATCCCATGTCGTAATTCGTATTGCCGCTGCCGACATCGGCGATGAAATTATCGAAGAAAATATTGCTCACCGTGTCGGCAATGACCGCCGGACGGTCGTCGTTATTGTCGAAATGCACCTGGCAATTGGTGAAGCTGATATTTCGCGCCCAGCGCAAATACCAACCGTAGCTCGGCCATTGACCGAAATTTTGCGGCTGCCAATCCTGATTCTCCGCCGGCCAAATCGAAATATCGCCCGCCGGATGACCGCCGATGTTCGAGACGTTGACGTTGCTGAACGTGATATTTTGGATGAACACATTCGTCATCGCGTTGGTGTTGGAATAGCCGTTGATGGTGGAAGTGTTCGTGCGGCTGAAAAGCGTCGAGTGAACGGCAACAACGTTGGCGATGCTGATGTTGCTGATGGCGCCGACGGCCGGATTTGGCGTGTCCGTCGTGCGATAATCCAATTTAATAAAAATCGGACAGGCGCAATTGGACATCGTGATGTTGTTGTAAGTCACGCCGCTGATGACCGCGCCATCTTGCGATGTGATTCCAATTCCTGCTTTTCCCGCGCCAGTGATGGTGAGATTTGAAAATGTCACGTTCGTGAAATCGCCGACGGTCTCGGAGCCGAATTGCGTCGCATTATTTTCCGTGGAAAGGATTTGGCAATTGACGACGGTGATATTGCGGCTGCTGCCTTTACGACCGAGCGCGTAAGTGCTTTTGAGGCACATCGTGTCGTCACTGCCCTGCAAATCGCAATTCGTGACGAGCACATCGGAGCTGTCAATGAGATTGAAACCGTCGCGTGAAGTTTTTTCCCAAATTTTTACATTGTTCAAAAACATATTTGTGCAAGCTTGCGCGAGAATTCCAAAATGCCCGCCGTTAGTAATCGTGATGTCAGTAATCGTAATGTTGCTGCACATCACGAGGCAAAGCGCCTTGTCGCCGGGTGTGCCGCTGCTCGGATTTCCCGTCGTCAATCCTTTATGACCGTCAATTTTTCCAAGTCCGGCAAAAGTAAGATTCGTCAAATTTTCACCCCAAATCATCGCGTCGTGAAAATAGCTGTGGCCTTGGTCCTGATAGGACGAATACGGACTCGATTCATGGACATCAATATTGTTTGACGAAGCCCATATCACGGCATTGTTGCTCAAGTAGAGCGTGAGATTGTTCGTCAAATGAATCGAGCCGCATAAATAAGTTCCCGGGGGGAATGTCACCGTGCCGCCGCCCACCGCGCCCGCCGCGGCAATTGCAGAATTGACCGCGGGACTGTCCAGCGTCACGCCGTCGCCAACCGCGCCGAAATTTTTGACGTTGAAAGTTTGCTGTGCGAAAGAAAAATTTACGACGGCGAAAAATAAAATCGTCAAAGCCGCCCGTTCTTTCGTTAACTCAAACATTTGCCAAATACGTGACGCGGCGGATAAAAATTTATTTGCGTAAAAAATTACGCCGCCGGATTCCAGACCAATCCGACGGCGCATTGTCTTCAACCAGCGGCGAGTCACCTGGGTCGCGCGCCTGTTGGAATTGTCTATTTTTAACATGGATTTTGATTTGCGCAGCCCGCCGTTTCTGCAAATGAGTTTGAAAAAAATGCACTGGTTTCAGTCGCAGTGCCAAACCGTCATTGCATTTTTAATAGATAAAATTGGCCGTTCGCACCTGCATTCACCGGATTGGTAAAATTGAAATTGCCGCGTGCATCAAAGGAATTGGACAAAAGAATTGTCCAATTTGTCATTGGCAGCGCGACATTCGTTGAAGTCAAAAGATAATATGGCCAGTTCGGAACGCCGTTGCTTCCCATAAAAATAAAATTATTGCCAGCCAAATTCATTTGCGCAATTTTCGGCGGCGGCGTTGGCAGCGCAACGACGCTCAAAATGCCGCTGCTCAAATTATTTGTGTTCCATGCCAGATTGATTCCCGGAATTGCCGGAAAAATATTTGTGAACGCGCCGGAATAATTTGCCGCATTGAACAATTTGAAACTGTCGCCGTTGGTCAGCGTGCCGGACAAGTTCGTTAAAACCAACGCGCCGCCGTAAATCAAATTGCCCGCGACTTGCAGCACATCATTTGTCACGAGCGATTTGTTCAATTTCATTTGCGTCACACCATTCAACGTCAAATTATTTCCAAAAGTGAGCGTGCCAATCGCATTTGCGCCGAGCGCAAGAATTCCATTTACCAAAACCGCGCCGGCAATCGAACCATTTCCGCTTAACGTTCCAGCCGTCGCAACAGTCGCGCCGCTGGCAAGTGAACCATTCACAATCAGCGAGCCGTTGCTCACAGTTGTCGCGCCGGAAAAAGTATTTGCGCCGGACAACGTCAATGCGCCGCTGCCGATTTTTGTCAGTGCCAGCGTCGCAGTCGAACCGTTGATCAGTGCGCCGCTAAAAATCGTGGAAGAATTATCGCCGCCGGCGGTGAGCGTCGAAGCAGTGCTCGCGTGATAATTGCCGATGACGCCGTTGCCGGACAAATTTGCCGCCGTCAAATTAAATCCGTTGAGCTTCGCCGTGCCGCTCACCGTCAAACCGCCGCCGCCAAATGCAGTTGAACTTCCGGCAATCGCCGTTACACCGGATGGAATGTTCAGCGCGCCAAAATTATTATTTCCCGACAACGTAATTGTGCCGTTCAGCATCGTGAGCGTGTGCGCGCCGGAAATATTTGCGGAAACAGTTCCCGTGCCGCCGGTTTGTCCTGCGGCAATTCCCGCATCGTCATCGAGCGTGACCGAGCCGGCGAAATTGCCGCCGGAATTATTGCCAGAATTCAAGCGAAGCGCCCCGTCATTTTCGCCGCCGGTTCCGCCCCATGCCGCGCCAGCGATGTGAAGATTCCCTGTCAACAAGCCGTTGTAAGAAATTCCAAGTTGTCCGCCGTTGGAAATATACATTATTCCGGCAGGCATGGAGTTTTGCGTGCCGAGCCAATAACGCGACCCGAACAAAACATTCACTGTGCCGGTAAACGCCGAAACATTTTCAGAAGTGGAATAAGAAACTGCCGCGCCATTTCCGCCGTTTGCATTCACGTTCCATGTGCCGCTGCCGGTAAGCGTGAGCGTTTTGTAATTGGCGTTCAATTGAAACATCGCATTGCTGGCAACAAAAAAAGTTTGCGTGCCGGTTGGAACGGCGTTGAGCGCGAGTGTGCCGTTGCTGATGCTCGTAATGCCGGTGTAAGTGTTTGCACCGTTCAAATTCACAATGCCCGTGCCGTTTTGCACGACCGAACCAGAACCGGAAATGACGCCGGAATTGGTCGCGCTGTCACTGCGATTGAAAACGAGCGACGTGTTATCCGTCACGTTGACCGCGCCCAAACTGCCGTTGGTATTCCCATCGCCAACTTGCAATACACCGCTGCCAATCGTCAACGTCGCGCCGCCGGAACTGGAAAGATTTCCCGCGAACGTCAGCGGATTTGCGGAATTGTTGACGACAATCACATTTGTCGTGAGCGAAATCGGCGTCACAAAAACGTCGCCGGCGCTCGTAGAAAGTTGCGTAAGCGAAATCGTGTTCGTGTCGCTGAATGTCAGTGAACCGCCGTTGGCCGCAATCGTATAACTCGCCGAATTATTCACGTCGCCGATTTGCATCGAGCCGACGGTAACCGGTTGGTTCAAATTAATTGTCTGCGGCGCGGAAATGTTCGCAGTAATGATTACTTGCGCGCTGCTGCCGTTCGGAAACGCCGCGGCGTTTGTCCAATTCGCATTTACATTCCAATTTTGAGGCGCGGCAGTAATTGTATTTGTCCAATACGCCGTGACAATATTGGGCGTGGATGCCGTCGCACTGGCTTGCGACGAATTGGGTCCTTCGCCGCCGGTATCAATTGCCGAAATGACATAATAATATTGCGTGCCATTTGCCGCCGATGTGTCGAGGTAACCAGTGCTGGAAATATTATTGGCAATGGTCGTGTAAGGTCCGCCGCTCGCGGTCGCGCGCTTGACGTTGAATAACGCACCGCCCATCGGCGCGTTCCAACTTAAAGTGATTTGCGAATTTCCTGCTGTCGCGCTTAAACCTGTTGGCGCTGCGGGCGGCGTGACGGCTCCGGCAAAATTTGCCCAACCGCTCTCGCTGCAACTACCAACAGCGGTGACGTAATAAAAATTGGTTGTGGCGGCATTAACCGGAGTGTCGGTGAAATTCGTAACAGCAATTCCTGATGCGATTTTCACCGGCGGCGTATTTTGTGTGAAGCGGTAAACGTTGTAACTCGCCGCGCCCGTGGAAGCGTTCCATTTGACGACGATGTTGGAAATGGCCGTGGAACTTTTCATTACATTTGTCGGCGCAGCGGGAACGAAACATTGTGCGGCGGCAACTTCGACGGAATTGGAGCTCTCGCCGAGACTGCTCACGGCGGAGACGACGTAAAAATATGTCGTGCCGTTAACTATGTTGCTGTCACAAAAAGTTGTAATCGGAATATTTGTGAGCGTTGTGTAAGGTCCGCCGGTTTGCGTTGCGCGTTTGACGTTGTAAGTAATTGCCGCGAGCGTGGAATTCCAATTTAGCACAATTGAATTTCCAGGCGTCGCAGTCAAGCCAGCCGGTGCGTGCGGCATTTGCGGTGCGTTGGTCACGATGACGAGCGCGTTTGCCCAATCGGCGTGGTCGTTGCTCGTGCCGTCGTCGTCGTCATCCATACCGAGCGTCAACCGGCG
>JAJPKI010000093.1 GCA_021323835.1 Verrucomicrobiota bacterium
CCGCGATTCCTCATTATCATCCGACGCTGGCGGAAATCTGGAAGTATCCGGCGGAGGAATTAGCGGCGAAAATTGCGTGATTTTTCCGGATTTGTCATCTGGTCGTAAATCCACGCGTAAGTTTTTTCCATGCCCGTGCGCAATGACGTGTTCGGTTCCCACTTGAGCATTTTTTCGATGAGCGTATTGTCGCTGTTGCGGCCATTGACTCCTTTGGGCGCGTCCAACTTGTAATTGCGTTTCAATTTGATGGCCGCGATGTCCTCGACCATGTCCACAAGCTGGTTGATGGTCACTTTTTCCGCGCTGCCGAGATTGATGGGGAATGTCACGTTGTCGCTGTGGAAAATCTTTTCGATGCCGGTGATACAATCGTCAATATACATGAAACTGCGCGTTTGATTTCCGGTTCCCCAGATTTCGATTTCATGTTTTTTGGCAAGTTTCGCAGCAATGACTTTTCTGCAAATCGCGGCAGGAGCTTTTTCGCGTCCGCCGTCCCACGTTCCTTCCGGGCCGTAAACATTGTGAAATCTTGCGACGCGCGTCGGCAATTTGAAATCTTCCATGAAATGCCGGCACATACGTTCGCTGAAAAGTTTTTCCCAGCCGTAACCGTCTTCCGGCATTGCCGGATACGCGTCTTCCTCGCGCAATGCCGTCATGTTCGGGTCGGTTTGCTTGGACGCATTGTAAACACACGCGGACGAGGAATAAAAAAATCGTTTTACGCCGTTGTCGCGCGAAGCCATGAGCAAATGCGTATTGATGAGCACGCTCAACATGCAGAGGCCGCGATTGAGTTCGATGAATCCCATGCCGCCCATGTCGGCAGCAAGATTGTAAACGAGCGTTGCGCCTTTGGTCGCGCGGTCGCAGGCGTCTTTCAGTTGCAAATCGGCCTGGACGTTTTCGACGTTCGGAAATTTCTGATACCAATCTTCGAAGGGCTTGATGTCCACCGCGCGGATGTCTTTATGCCCTTGGCGCAGCAAATGCGCGACCAAATGGCCGCCGATGAAACCGCCCGCGCCTGCGACTAAAATTTTTTGTGACATGAGAACGGGTAAATTGCCGCAGAATGACGTTAAAATCAATGCGATTTTAACTTACAACCGGTTCCACCAGACGGCGGTTGGCATGAAAACTTCAACCTTTACGCGCTGTTCGGGGCTTTGCAGCGTGTAAATTTCATAGCTTGTCGGCTGCAAATTAAAATGTCCCGCGGTCAACCGCCGCAAGCGATGTTGCAAAATCCAAAATGGCTTTGTTGCTTTGACCCACCCTGGAATCATTTTTTCCGTTTCGGCTTTTTCACGAATGGCATTCGGTTTGAGATTCATATTTTCGCCGGTGTCGGCGAATATGGATGTCCATGCATCGCAAACTTTCATCGGCACTTTGTTTTTCATCAGCGCGAGCACCCAATGAAAATCGCCGAGGTCGCGCCATTTGGTGTCGAAAAAAATGCCGCGCTCGAAAATCACTTTGCGCCGGATGAAAATGGAGCTGGTCAGAATCGGAAATCGAAACCAAACACCTTGCGAGTGCGGCACCATTTGATGCCGATGGCAAATGTATTTGCCGTCGCCGTCGGTCACGATGCTGCCAGCGAGGCAAACTTCGATTTTCGGATTTGCGGCGAAAAATTTTTCGACAGCTGCCAATGCGCCGGGTAAATATTGTTCGTCGCAATTCAAATACGCGAGGATATCGCCGGTCGCACGGCGATAACCGCGATTGACGGCGTCATACATCCCGCCATCTTTTTCGATAAATGCTTTGACGCGCGAATCGTGCGGTAGCCAGTCCTGCGTGCCGTCGTTCGAGCAGGAATCCTGCACGATGTGCTCGTGCTCGACATTTTGGTCGGCCACGGAGGCGACGCAAAGTTTCAGCCACTTTGAATTGCGAAAACTCGGTGTGACGATGGAAAATTTCATTCAGATTGCATCAATGATTTGAGCCTTCCAAATGTCCGGGAATCACCGGCAAATTATTGTGATGAACATCCAGCCAGTCTTTGGCGTCTGGCTGGCTTTTTATTTCGCCGCGGAGAATGGCCAGAATGAAATCATGGGTAAGTATCGTGTTCATTTCCGGCGAATAGTCCAGCGAAGTGTTAGTGTCCGGAACTTTGACGATGAACGGCACGCGAAAATCCCGTTTGCCGTCGTATTGCTCCGAGTCGCGCCACGAATGGTCGGCGCTGATGATAATCCATGTCCTGTCCCATTCTCCGGCAGCTTCCAGTTCGCGTCGCATCTTTCCCAAATGTCTGTCGGCTAGAACGAGATTGTCGAAATATCCGTTCACAAGAGACATGGGCGCAAATGTAAATTCATCTTTATCGGGCAGATAAACTCCCGGTTTGTGTGGCGGCGGAAGATGCAACAGCGTCAATCCGTAAGTTTGGTTGGTAACAAGCAGAAGTGATTCGGCAAGGCTGCTCTCAAATAATTTCATGCAATCATATCGGGCATGGTCCGCCCAATCAAACGCGAGAATCTGACGCTTCATAGCCATACCAAAGGTTTTTGCCCTGGTCGGCTCATAAGGCGGGAAAGCATACCATGAACAATAATTTAATGCTCCGGGCAGCATGCGGTCATAGGAATGATACCATCCCAGCAGGGCGGTGTTGAAGCCCAACTTGCGCGCTTCGGAAAAAACCGAAGGCAATTTGCTCCACGTGGTGACTTCGTCGGTGTCGGCCATTTTGAGAACCAAATCATCCACGTTGTTAAAATTTGCTTCTGCAATGCGTCGTCCCGAAATGAGCGAAGGCATGGAAAAAACGGTCGCGTCATTTGGCGCATGAGCATTGATCGCAAACAACGATTCGTTCCGCATCCGTTCAAATTCCGGCAACTGTAGTCCTGCCGGCCGCTGGCCATACACCATTCGATAATCCAGTTCGTCAAAAATAATCCAAATGACACGCGGTTGGCCTGCGTGAACCGGCACAACCGGCGGCAGCGGCACATAAGCTGTCGCCATTTTCGGCTGCGTAATTCCGAGGCAAAGCAAAATGATTTTTCCCATCACAAATAATGCCACGGGCGAGAGCGTGCCCACGAAAATCGCGGCAGTTCTAACAATCCACCGATGCTTCCATGCCGCCACTGCGAATAAAACCACCATTCCCATGATTGATGCCGGCTGCTTCAAAAACATAATCATGTCATAGCGCGAGATTTTTAAAACTTGTCCACGAATAAAATCTGCCGGAATGAACAGCACAACAAAAAACAACAATCCAAGCACGATGTGAAAAATCCAATTTTGATACCGGCGGCGCAATTGGATGAAAATCCAAATGACCATTGAAAACCATAAGATGTTTGTGATGGCCGCCAGCAATTCCGCGTTGGTCACTGGCAATTTGTCGAAGTAACGTTCTTGTTCAAACAACAAATCAAACCAACTGGCGATGAACGCCAGATTTGCCAGCGACAACGCCACGAGGCCGTCCTTGATTTTGTCCTTCACCGGCTGTGGCAATGGAACGGTTCCGCTCAATTTTCAACCGCCTTTCGCTTCAAGCAATACATCCGGCGTTTTGAATTTGGCAGCGGCACTGACCGGACAATCTCAAAAAAATTTCCGCAAACGCGCTCGAATACTTCTTCGTTCAACGAAGCATGCAATTGCTCGCGCCCGCGCGTCAGGCGGCGAAACATGGCGTCTTCCGGTGAAACAAATTCAATCACAAGTAACTGATTGGTTAATTCTGACGCAAGCCGCAGGATTTCTTCAAGCGGAATCCGCTCGGTCACTAGCAAATGATGAATTAACGCCAGCATCAACACGCTGTCAAATTTTCCAATTGCGCGGTCAAGAAATGATGGAAATTCCGCGTTTCGCCAGCCCAATCCCGCGCTTGGCCGCGCCAGATTGATGACCATCGGCAAAATGTCCATTTTTTTTTCTCGCGCCATTTCAAAAATTTTTCCAACGCATGCCGCATCCAAATCAATGGCTACAACTTTTGCGCCGCCTTGCGTCGCCAGCACGCTGAAATGTCCGGTGTTGGCGCCGGAGTCCAGCACACGCTTCGGTTTGAATTCCAACAAGGCTTCGCGCACAAATTTTTCCTTCGCTGCAAATGCAGGGTCATCATAACTATGCGTGGTCATGTAATCCGACCATGTGGATTTTGCCGTTTGCGGCTTGAGCGAATTCAAATTTTTCTTCAGCCGACGCAAACCGGATTCAAAAATAAATTGCGCCTTCTCAATATTATCCATCAACTGTGGCGCATAAATTTTTTGGTCGTCGGGATTTGCCTTGCTCGAAAGCCACGAAGGAATTGTCACCAGCGAAAGCATCTGTGGGGACAATCTTTCCAGCGCGCCGCACCACGAATAAATTTCTTCCGGCGCAATTCCGTCGCGCCGCGTCGAAAAAATCTCTGCCGGCTGCAAATTCCATTTGCGATTTGCCAACAACGGCAAAAGAAAAGTGCGGATAAATTGCGTCGCCGGCTTCCAAATCGGGTCGCGCTCATTACGCCGTTCAAATGAGAGCGCGTCTACAAAAACAGGCTGGCTGCCGCGAAACAAAATATTATTCGGCGTGGCGTCTTTCAGGCAAAAACCTTCCTTAAACGCCGCTTCTGCAATTTCCAGCGTCAAACTTGCCGCCGTCCAAAGCATTTCCGCCGGCCATTCATGCGGATAACTTTGGAATGGAATTTTTTCGTGCTCAAACACGGCGCCGACAGGCTGCGCGACAAAAATGGATTTCAGCTCCGGCGATTCCCGCAGTAGAGCGACTTCCTTTTCACCCAGCCTGCGCGAAGGAATCAATTTTTCTTCCGCCACAAATTTTTTTGAAAAATCCGTTTGCAGGAATTTTTCAAATTCAGGAAGTGCATCAACCGAAACAAATCGCAAAACACGTTCGTTGAAAATCAGACAGCAGCCGGCCGGGTCGCGAAACGATGGCGCGAGTCGAGGCATTAACGCACCTCGGCTTTGGATTCTGCTTCAACTGAAGATTTTTCTGTGACCGCCGGAGTTTGCTTGGATTCGCGACCAAAAATTTTGAGAAAAAAATTCATGATGAATGCGCGAGTCTTTTTAATGTAAAAAATAAAGCCGGTGATGGCGGAAACAATTGACAGCCAAATCATTTGTCCCAATCCCGGGTCAATATAGCCTAAAATCATAAAATTGGTTGCGACTGATTTTTGCGTATTTCGAGTCTTGAAACAATACGGTTTCCCTCAATAACTGTCAATTTCTCGCGCAAAATTTCTGCGCAATCGGAATTCTTCGCCCCATGCCAAATGCGCGCGGCGAGATTTTCAACGCTGGCGCGGCCTGCCGACGTTTGTATTCCGCAAAATTGATTTTGTTCAACACCTCATTGACGATGGCCGCGTCGAATCCCTTCAAAATAATTTCATCCTTGCTTAAATTTTTGACGACGTATAAATCCAAAATCGCATCGAGCATTTCATATGGCGGCAACGAATCCTGGTCCGTCTGGTTCGGACGCAACTCCGCGCTCGGAGCTTTGGCGATGGAATTGCGCGGAATGATTTCGCGTTTTCGGTTCACCCATTTCGAAATTTTGTAGACATCCGTTTTCAAAACATCTGCCAATGGCGCCAGCGCGCCGTTCATGTCGCCGTAAAGCGTGCAATAACCGACGGCCATTTCCGATTTGTTGCCCGTCGTCAACACGAGCGAACCGAATTTGTTCGAGAGCGCCATCAAGGTTGTGCCGCGCAAACGCGATTGCAAATTTTCTTCCGCCAAGCCCGGCTTTGTTTTCGCAAAAATTTTCTTCAACTGTTTTTCCGTCGCGCAAAACACCGGCTCAATCGGCAAAACTTCATACCGAATGCCCAAATTTTTTGCGAGCGCTTCGGCATCCGTCAAACTGCCTTCGCTCGAATAACGCGCCGGCATCGCCACGCCGAAAACATTTTCTTTTCCAATTGCGTCAACGGCAAGAACCGCCGTGAGCGCTGAATCAATTCCGCCGCTCAAGCCGATGACAATGGATTTGAATCCACATTTGCGGACGTAATCTTGGATTCCCAATGATAACGCGTTGAAAATTTGTTCTTCGGGCGATGGAAATTTTGGTGGGGCGAGACTCCGTCGAGCCCTGTTATCATTTTTAGTCAGGGCTCGAGAGACTCTCGCCCCACCGTCGCTCAATTCGGCCACAAAAATGTCTTCCGCAAAATTTTTCCCGAGCGCGATAATTTCCCCGTGTGAATCAATCGCCACGCTATGGCCGTCGAAAATCAATTCGTCATTTGCGCCAACCAAATTGACTTGCGCCAGTGGAATTTTTTCGTCGCGCGCTACGCGGCGCAGCATTTCCAATCGCATTTGCTCTTTGCCGACGTGCCACGGCGAAGCGGAAATGTTGAAAATTATTTCTACGCCTTGCGCAATCAGTTCCTTCACCGGGTCACGCCGATACAATCGTTCCGGCCAAAAATCTTCGTCGTTCCAAATGTCTTCGCAAATCGTGATGCCGATTTTTTTGCCGTTGAATTCAAACGGCGCGATTTTTTTCTCCGGCTCGAAATAACGGTCCTCGTCGAAAACGTCGTAAGTCGGCAGCAACGATTTGTTCGTTCGCCAAATCACTTTTCCGTTTTGCAAAACGGCGGCGGCATTGCGGAGCGCGCGACCGGGACGTGAAGGATTTCTGTCCACAAATCCGACGCACAACGGAATTTTACCAACGGATTTTGCGACCTGTTCGACAGCGGCGAGATTGGCGTCAATGAAATCGGCGCGCAGCAGCAAATCGCGCGGCGGATAGCCGCAAAGAAACAATTCCGGCGCGAGCACAAATTCCGCGCCGCGCGCCACGGCTTTTTTGTATCCGGCCAAAAGTTTTTTCACGTTGGCCGGAAAATCGCCGATGGTCGAATTGAGTTGGAGAAAGCCGACAATCATTCCGATTTTATTTTAACCACAGATGAACACAGATGAACACGGATTTTTGAAAAATTTATCTGTGCGCATCCGTGTTTATCCGTGATTTTTATTTTCGACACTGTGAATCGCCTCGGCCATTTTTTCCAAATGTTGCTTGATGGTAAAATGGTTCAAAAACCGTCCCCGTAATTCTTCGGAAACATCCGCCATCGCCGCGACGCGCAGCGCAGCGGCGATTTGCGCGGGCGATTTTGGGTCAACGATGCCCGGATAATTTTCCGGCAGCATTTCGGGAATCGAACGCCAGCGCGTCGTGACGATGGGCAGTCCAAATGCCATCGCTTCGAGTAAATTGCCCGGCTGATTTTCGGCGAGATAGTAAGTTGGAAAACAAAAAATGTCCGCGTCCCGCAACGCCTGTTCTTTGCGTTCGACGGGAACGAAGCCGAGAATTTCGACGAAGTTTTTTACATCGCGGTGATTTGCTATTTCGCGCAATTCTTTTTCTTCGGTTTCCGATGCAAATGCGCCAATCATCGTGAGCCGAAAACGCAGCGGCGAATTTTCTCCCGCAAGTTTTTCATTGGCGAGCGCGATGGCGCCAACCGTGTCGAACGCCCCTTTTTGCCGCGTGCAATGCGCGAGGAAAAGGACGTTCACGATTTTTACGGCGTCATTTACATTGGAAATTTCACCGGCGAAAATTTTCTTTCGCAGCGCAATTCGCTTCTTTCGCGACGGCAGAATTTCTTTTTCAAATTGCGGACACGGGTCGGGAATTCCGCCGCTGACGATGGCGACGCGCTTCGCCAAAAGTTTTTCCGCGTCACGACGGTTGAAATCCGAAAGCACGATGCTTAAATCCGCGTCGCCCATGCGATGATACGTCGCGCTGCGCGTGCGAATCGTAACGGTGGTTTCCAGCCATTTCGCAAGGCCGGCGGCGTGCCAATGAAAAATGACGCGCTTGAAAAAGGGACGGCACAGCAGCATTACGACCCAATCGCGATAGACCGCAATGCTTTTGCCGGGCGCAGGAACGTAATAAAAATTTTCCACGCCGTAGCGAAAGTGGCACCAAATCGCTTCGAAACAATGGAACACCAACCGCGCGAGTTTCATGCTTTGAAAAACGCCGATGTCTTCGAGGCCGCGAGAAAATTGCGCGTTGACGTGATAACATTCGATGCCGAATTCGTTCGGCGGCTGCGCGCGGACGCGGGCTTTGCGCCGGTTGCCGCCGAAACTGTCGAGCATCAACTTCACCGCATAGCTTTGGCCGTGATACGGCGGCGGCGTGTGGGCGAAGACGAGCAATTTCATTTTCGATTTAGGATTTACGATATACGATTTACGCAACCTGAACTTTGGAAATCGTAAATCTAAAACCATAAATCGTAAATGACGAAGCGCGTCAATGTCCTCGGCGTCGGTTTAAGCGTGCTGAATTTGCAAAGCGCGCTCGATGAAATTGCTGCCGCGATTCGCGACAAACGCAAAGGCTACATTTGCGTGACCGGCGTTCACGGCGTCATGGAAGCGCAGAGCGATGAAACTTTCCGCCGCATTTTGAACAACGCCTTTCTCTGCACGCCTGACGGAATGCCGATGGTTTGGATGGGAAAAATTCACGGGCACAAAGAAATGCGCCGCGTCTACGGACCGGATTTGATGCTGGACGTTTGCAAATGGAGCGAAACGAGCGGCGCAAAACATTTTTTTTACGGCGGCGCGGACGGCGTTGCCGATTTGCTGGCGAAAAAACTGAAAGAGAAATTTCCGAAAATGGAAATTGCCGGGACATTTACACCGCCGTTTCGAGCGTTGACTGCGCAGGAAGAAAAAGAATTGCAGGAAAAAATTTCCGCGACGAAGCCGGACATTTTTTGGGTGGGTTTGAGCACGCCCAAGCAGGAAAAGTTCATGGCGGAATTTTTGCCGAAGCTGGACGCGACGCTGATGATTGGCGTGGGCGCGGCGTTTGATTTCCACAGCGGCCGCGTGAAACAGGCGCCGCTTTGGATGCAGCGCAGCGGATTGGAATGGTTTTATCGGCTGTGTCAGGAACCGAAGCGATTGGCCAAACGCTATTTCAAAAACAATCCGCTCTTTGCATTGAAAATTGTGGGCCAGTTTTGCGGCTTGAAAAAATATTCGCTGGAGTAAATTTGTAGGAGCCGAGGTGACGAGGCTCTGATTTGTTTTCGATTGAAATGAGTCTCCTTACGTCGGCTCCTACTTTTTTGGCAACGGTCTTGCATCTTTCCGCTGAACTTTAATCCTTTCAACTTCAACAAAAACATTTTTGGATTGAACCTGACGATTTGAGACTTTAAGCCAAACATCATAGACCTATGCCGGAACATTTTCAGGTTGAAGTCTTGAATCCGCGACTTCAACTCCGCAATCGTCATCATCAAACTGACGATTCAAGGCCTGAACTTTACGATTGTGGACTTCAATCCGAAGATTGTTGACCTCAACTAGAACATTTTCGGACTCAACCCAAAGACTTTTGACTTCAACTTTACGATTGTCGGGTTCGACCTGAAATGTTTCAGGTTCAACCTTACGATTCAAATCCTCAACAATTTCAACGATTTACGTAAATTTATGCCAAAATGGTTTAGAAACTGTCTAAACTATGTATAAACCATTTTTCCCGTTGCCGACGTTTTTTCCCCTTCATTAACATTTTATCGAGTTGCTCCTTGAGGCGAGGAGCATGACGTCCCGACGTTCTTAACAAAAATCAGTAACAGGCATGAAGGGGGTGAGAAAAATGGCAAGAGTCATTATTCCGGCCAATCCCGATGACATCATCGCATTGGCCAAAGGCATCGTGGCAAAGCACACCGCCGATGGCGCGGCCAGTCCGCTATCCGGTCTTAACATGGCGGACTTTGCCGCCAAAGTGGCGACCGCTGACACGGAGAACCAGGCATCCGCGCAAGCGTATCGCGATGCAGAGCTGGCCACGCAGAACCGCGACATTGCGTTGGGTGCAGACCGCACGACGAAGGGCACGGTCAACTACTACGTGGCTGCCGCGCGCGACATGCTGCTCGGCCTTAACAAAGGCAACGAGCAGAAGTTGGGCGATTGGAAGTTCACCGTTGACCAGAGCGCTGCCAGCAGCAATGCGGCAAAGGCGGCGGCGAAAGTGAAAAGTGCATAACGGTAGGGTCGGCTCACCGAGCCGACCGCGGACGCCTCGGCGAGGCGTCCCCACCACAAAGGCCGGAGTCGAAAGATTCCGGCTCTTTTAATTTTGCAGGCGGAAATGAAAACCATGGATTGACAGTTGCCGGTGAGAGGCGTAAAACCGCTGCACTTTGTCGAACATGACAGAAACAATTTTTGAAAAGCCACGCAGCATCCTCTTTGTCTGTCTGACGCTTTTTCTTTTGACTATTTGTGTGTATTTGCCGGCCTTGCAATGCGGTTTTCTATATTTCGATGAAAATTTCTTTGTGCTTTCTAATCCGCATGTGAACACGGGATTAACATGGGCGAACATTTCCTGGGCTTTTTACAATCAAGATTATTCTAATTGGTTTCCTCTCACATGGCTTTTACATATGCTCGACGTGCAGATTTACGGTCTCAATCCGTGGGGACACCACCTGACAAATGTTTTGTTTCATGCATTCAATACTGTATTGTTATTTTTGGTATTCCGGAAAATGACGGGTGCCAATTGGCGAAGTCTGGCTGTTGCCGGACTATTCAGTTTGCATCCGCTACACGTAGCATCAGTCGCTTCTATTTCCGAGCACAAGGACGTTTTGAGCACAATGTTTTGGCTTTTGGCAATGTTGGCATACGCACGATTTGCCGAGGAATCACAAAAACAAAATGGTCAATCAAAATTATTCTATGCGTTGACGCTGTTGCTCTTCATTTTGGGGCTAATGAGTAAATTGATGCTGATGACCTTGCCTTTTGTTTTTCTGCTGCTGGATTATTGGCCGTTAAAACGATGGGAAAAGAACAAATGGCAACTGATATTGGAAAAGATTCCATTTATTGCACTGACAGTCATCGTCGGCACGATTTCTTATATTTCCCAACAAAAAAGAGATTGGTTTCAGCAAATAGGCAATTTGTCTTTTGATGACCGTTTGGGAAACGCTCTAATTTCCTACGTCCGATATTTGGGCAAATTCTTTTGGCCGGAGAATCTATGCGCTTATTATCCCTTTGCCGGGCCGTGGCCGACAACAGAAGTTTTTGCCGCAACTTTATTTTTAATTTGCGTTACTGCGTTGGCGTTAACGCAACGGCGGCAGAAACCCTGGTTTCTGATGGGTTGGCTTTGGTATCTGGGAACTTTCTTGCCAGTAATTGGATTGGTGCAGCTTGGCGCTCAATCAATCGCTGACCGCTTCACTTATGTTCCATTGATTGGTATGTATCTGCTTTTGGTATGGGGACTGTATGAACTCACAAAAAACTGGCGGCATCGGGTCGTAATTTTATCAACGGTTGCAGTAATTATATTTGCAAGTTGTGCGTTGTTAACAATCCACGAAATTGGATATTGGAAAAACGACGTCACAGTTTGGAACCGCGCCATTGCGGTCACCAAAGGTAATTTCATGGCACATAACAATCTGGGCATCGTGTTGCAACCAACCCAACCTGACGCAGCTATTATTGAATTTGAGAAAGCATTGCAAATAACTCCAAATTTTTCCGGCGCACAAATGAATTTGGCCGGCCTATTTTTAGCTCGCGGCCAATATGACGACGCCATTATGCATTATCGAAAATCTTTGGAAATTGAACCTCATTTTGCTCAAGCTGAACACGGCCTTGGCATTGCCCTTTCTGATAAAAGCCAACCAAACGAAGCAATCGTCTATTTGCAAAAAGCCGTTGAAGATGATTCCGGCAATTCCTCCTATCAAAACAATCTTGGCGTTACCCTTTCCAAAGTAGGTCGATTGGACGAAGCCATCGCTCACATACAGAAGGCCATTGAATTAAATTCAAACAATTCGATTTTTCAAAATGACCTCGGAATTGTATTTATGAAAAAAGGACAACCGGATGAAGCGGAAAAATGTTTTCAAAAAGCTGTGGAATTAAATCCTCTCGACGCCAAAGCCCAGTATGATTTAGGTGCTGCCCTTTTGAACGAAGGTAAAGTGAATGAATCCATTCCCAGATTTCAGGAAGCATTAAAATTAAAACCGGATTTTACCTTTGCTCGAACCAATTTGGATTTGGCCCTCCAAATGAAAGCACAAATGACTCCGACAAATCAGATGTCAAAGTGAATCTACGTTCTGGCGATCGTTTTCGCATCGCGCGGCAAACGCAAACTGTCTTTCGCTTCTTTGCGCGTCGGCAACCATTCAATGATGCGGCGGATGGCGAGTTGAACGGCTTCGTCGGAATTGCGCGGCAAATTGAATCCGGCCTTGCGGATTTTAGAAGCGTCCATGCGCGAGTGCGGCACGTCGCCCGGCCAGCCGCCGGCAGTCGTGCCGTAGGAAATTTTCGTGCGGTCTTTCAAACCGAGTTGCGCGACCAATTCTTCGGCCATGAATTTCACGGTCGTGCCGCCGTCGGGCGCGACATTGAAGACATCGAATTTCCCGGCTTCCAATTCGCCGCATTTTTTTCCGCCAAAAACAATCGCGTCCACGATGTCGCGGACGTAAATGTAAGGCTTGGATTGCAGGCCGTTGCCGAGGACTTTGAGTTCGGCGGAATTTTTATCGAGTCGCCGGATGAAATCGTAAATCGCGCCGTGCGTGGTGCGGTCGCCGACGATGTTGCCGAAGCGCAAAATGATTCCGCGCATCTCGAACGTGGCGCAAAATGCGGAGATGAGCGCTTCCGCCGCGACTTTTCCCGCGCCGTATAAACTGATGGGCAGGGCGGGGCCGAGATTTTCGTGCGTAGGAATTTTCCCGACGTCGCCATAAACCGTGCCGGAGCTGGATGTGATGATTTGCGTCACTTTGTTCCGCCGCATCGCTTCGAGGACGTTGTAAGTGACGATGGTTTCCTGTTCCAAATCCAGTTTAGTATTTTCAAGTCCCCAACGCGCGTCGGGATTTGCGGCAAGATGATAAACGCGGTCAACGCCTTTGAAATGCGGCAGGGCTTTTTTAAGATTGAGCAAATCGAGTTTGACGATTTTCAGGCGCGGATTTTTTTTGTGCTGCTCCAGATGTTCGCGCCGGCCGGAAGAAAAATTATCGAGCACGCGGATTTCTTTCACTGATTTATCCGCGAGCAGCGCATCAATCAAATGCGAGCCGATGAACCCTGCGCCGCCGGTGACGAGAAATTTGCTCATTCGTTGATGACAAATCGTAAAGAAATCATTTCGAGGATACAATTTATTTGAGCAAGTCCCCTGCTCTGTTAGTCTTAATCTGGCATCACGCCGCAAATGAACGAGAATCCGGAAACAAAATCCGAAAAAAATTTTTGGCAGGACACAGTGGAATGCTGGCATCGCCTGCCGAATAAATTTTTTTTCTTCGGTTTGCTGCTCGCGTGGCTGGCGCTGTTTCAATTTTGGGGAAATGCAATTCTTGGCTACGTCCACACGCCGTCGCTGTTTTCGTGGCTGTCCAACGCATACAACAATCCAAATTCCGATGACAGCCACGGCGATTTAATTCCGCTAATTGTCATTTTCATTTTTTGGTGGAAGCGAAATGAATTGCTCGCGTTGCCGCTGAAAATGTGGTGGCCGGGATTTCTAATTTTTATTGCCGCACTCGCGCTGCATATTTTTGGATTCCTGATTCAACAGCCGTATTTTTCCATTGTCGCGTTGTTCGCCGGCATTTGGGGATTAATGGGCATGGCGTGGGGACGCGACTGGCTGCGGCGCAGCATGTTTCCGTTTTGTCTTTTTATTTTTTCAATTCCGCTTGGCCAGCGCGGACAAGTCATCACTTTTCCGCTGCAACAACTGGTTTCATTTCTCACGGAAAAATGCGCGCACATTTTGGGAATTGACGTGATTCGTCATGGCACACAATTGTTCGACCCCTCCGGCACTTACGGCTACGAAGTCGCCGCCGCGTGCAGCGGCATCAAAAGCCTTGCGGTCATTTTTCTAATCGCAGTGACTTACGGATTTATTTCGCTGCGCTCGAAATGGCTTCGGTTGCTGCTGATGATTCTGGCACCGCCATTTGCCATTTTGGGAAATCTTCTGCGAATGCTTTTAATTATCGTGGCGGCGTCCATGGGCGGGCAATCGGCGGGAAATTACGTCCACGAAGGGTGCCCGATTCATTTGCCATTTAATCTGCCGCTCATAGGAAATGAAATTGCCGTTGTCAACTTGTTGCCTTACGTGCCCGCAATTTTAGGCTGCCTGCTCATCGGACGCTGGCTGGAAAAACGCGAGGCAAAAAAATCCGCCGCATGAAAAATCAAAAATGGATTTTATTTTTTGCGACGCTGGCGCTGATGGCCGGCGCGGCGGTTTTGCTTGTGCAACTGAAATCGCATCCGCGTTTGGGAAATCCGGGAATCATTGCCTCGCCGATTGCGGGCGACGTGAAAATGAAAATTGATTTGCCGGAACGCATTTTAGATTTCACTTCGACGAATGTGCCTGAGGAGGAAGTTGTGCTGGGTTATTTGCCGTCAGATTCCAGTTACGTTAAGCGTCGTTATTTTTCCGGTGACAGCGAAGCGCCAATTGAAGG
>JAJPKI010000206.1 GCA_021323835.1 Verrucomicrobiota bacterium
GCTCATGCATCGCGCAACTTCGTTTTCCGCCAACAGCAGCTCGAGCAGCGAAAGCGCGCCAAACATCGGATTCGATTTGGCTTACGGCGACAGTTATTGGTATTGGCGCCACGCGAAACTCGGCTGGGAATTGGGCATCGACATTTTGCCGGTCCAAGTTTCTGGACAAATGGCTGTCACCGCAAATCGAACGGTGGATGCATTTGACATTACCGGCGTGTTCATGCCGCCGCCCGGTTATCAGGGAAGCGCCGATACAAGTGGCGAAAATGCTTTCATCGGAAGCACGCCGACATCAACAACCACTGGCGTGCCGGTTCTTGGAACCGCCAGCGAAAAAATGGACGCGATGATTTACACGCTGCGCCTCGGCCCGACGTTGTATTGGGACCTTACGCAATCCATCGGCACCTACATTGGCGCCGGTCCAGCGGTTGGATTTGTTTCCGGCAGCATTACTTCCAGTCGTGTCAATTTTACTGACGGCACATCCGCGAGTTTTAAGGGCTCGGCGTCCGGCAACAGCGTCATTTACGGCGGCTACGTCAATGCCACGCTCGTTTATCATGCCGTCGAAGGCGGCGATTTTTATCTCGGCGGACAATTCATGCCGATGAGCAACGCAACCTTCAGCGGCAGCGGTCGCTCCGGCAAATTGAATCTGGACGGGCAACTCTATATAACCTTTGGCATCAATTGGCCGTTTTGATTGCGGTCAAATCGGTTTAATCGTTAAAATCTTCGCGTGACCGTTCTCGAAGCGATTCAGAAAAGCGCGGAATTTCTCGGCAAAAAAGGCGTGGACTCGCCGCGCCTGCAAACCGAACTGCTTCTCGCGCATTTGCTGAAAATGCCGCGCATGAAATTGTATCTGAATTTCGAGCGCGCGCTTTCGACCGAAGAAACGGATGCGTTGCGTGAATTGATAAAACGCCGCGCTCAACACGAACCGTTGCAACACATCGTCGGCTCGACCAATTTTTGCGGATTCGAAATTGCCGTAAATAAAAATGCGCTCGTGCCGCGACCGGAAACAGAATTGCTGGCGGAAGCAGGTTGGAAATTTTTAGGCGAGCGCGAAGCAATAGCTTTAGATTTTGGAACAGGAACCGGCTGCATTTCCATCGCGCTCGCCGCCAAATGTCCGAATACAAAAATTTTCGCGCTCGATATTTCGGCTGATGTAATTGCGCTCGCAAAACAAAATGCCGAAAAAAATAATGTTGCCGGCAAAATTGAATTCGTTCATGGCGACGGATATATCGCGCTGCCAAAAAATTCCCAATTCGATTTACTCATCAGCAATCCGCCTTACATTTCCACGGCAGAAATTGAAACGCTCCAGCCGGAAGTAAAAAATTTTGACCCGCGCAGCGCACTCGACGGCGGCGCGGACGGTTTAGATTTTTATCGAATGTTCGCCACGCAGGCCAAGCCATTTCTGAAACCGGACGGAAAAATCATGCTGGAATTTGGCGATGGCCAGGCGGAAGCCATTCGCGAGATTTTTGAAAATGAAAAGTGGATTGTTGAAGAAATCAAATCCGATTACTCTCAACGCAAACGAATTTTAATCGCGCGAAAATAATTCATGGAAAGTTTTCTCATCAAAGGTGGCGTGCCGCTGCACGGCGAAGTGCAAATCAGTGGCAGCAAAAATGCCGCGCTGCCTATCATGGCCGCGACGCTGCTCACCGATGAGCCGTGCGTGATTCGCGGCATTCCCGATTTGAGTGACACGCGATTCATGGCGGAAATTTTAAAATCACTCGGCGCAGAAGTGAAATTTCAAAACGGCACGCTAACTGTTCGCGCTAAAAAAATTCGCGGCTACGCCGATTACGAACTCGTCCGCAAAATGCGCGGCTCCATTTGCATCGCCGGGCCGCTACTCGCGCGATTGAATAAAACGCGAATCTCTTTGCCCGGCGGCTGCGTCATCGGCGCACGGCCAATCAATTTGCATCTGAAAGGTTTTGAATCGCTCGGGGCAAAAATAAAAATCGAAGGCGGCTATGTTGAAGCTTCGGCAAAAAAATTATCAGGCTCGACGATGTTTCTCGGCGGTCGTGCCGGCTCGACAGTTTTGGGAACTGCCAACGTGATGATGGCCGCGACGCTTGCTGACGGCGTGACGGTCATTGAAAGCGCCGCGTGCGAGCCGGAAATCGTTGACCTCGCGAATTTTCTTATCGAAATGGGCGCGAACATGTCCGGCGCAGGTAGTCCGACGATTACGATTTCCGGCGTCAAAAAATTGCACGGCGCGGAGCATGAAGTCATTCCCGACCGAATCGAAGCCGCGACGTTTGCCATCGCGGCGGCGGCGACAAATGGCGAAATCGAAATCAAGAATTGTCGTGCCGACCATTTGCGCGCGGTTTTAGATAAATTGATTGATGCCGGAGTTTCCATTCAACCGCGGAACGGAAATTTAACTGTTCGTCGCGGAAAAAATTTGAAAGCGGTTGACGTCACAACGCTGCCGTATTCCGGTTTTCCCACCGATGTGCAGGCGCAAATGACGGCGCTGCTCGCGCTCGCGCCGGGCATCAGCATCGTGACCGAAAGAATTTTCGAATCGCGTTTCATGCACGTCAGCGAATTGGCGCGGCTCGGCGCAGACATTGAAATCGAAGGCCCGAGCGCGATTGTGAAAGGCGGCCGTCCATTGAGCGGCGCACCAGTGATGGCGAGCGATTTGCGCGCGAGCGCGGCGCTGGTGATTGCCGGGCTTGCGGCCAAAGGCGCGACGCAGGTGAATCGCATTTATCATTTGGATCGCGGCTACGAAAAAATGGATTTGAAATTGCGGAAGCTGGGCGCGCGCATCCAGCGCATCGAAGAAAAATAATTTGAAGAACTGCCGTTTTTCCTTCGTCTAACCATCGAATCACGAACGCTTTTCAGAAGTTGCGGACTTGATTAATTGTTACGGTTATGTGACAAATTACTGACAGCCTTATTCCGCGCGGCATTGCCGGGTTTTAAGGCGATTGAAAATGGACAATCTGCAGCATCAACGTTTTGAGCTGAAATATCTGATTCACGAGCCGACCGCACGCGCGGTGCGCGATTTCGTCAATTCCTACCTCGTGCTCGATTCGTTCGGCGCGCCGCAACCGGATTTTTCCTATCCCGTTCACAGTTTGTATCTCGACTCGGACGATTTGGAATTTTACTGGCAGACGATTAATGGAAATAAAAATCGTTACAAACTGCGCATCCGCTACTACGACGACAATCACGGCTCGCCCGTATTTTTTGAAATCAAGCGGCGCATGAACAATGCCATTTTGAAAGAACGCGGCGCGGTGAAACGCGAATTTGCCGAGGCGTTGCTCGCCGGACAATTGCCGGGGCCGAATGAATTGGCCGCGCACGAGCCCGGACAGATGGAAGCGCTCGAAAATTTTTGCCGGTTGATGCAATTCAATTTTGCCAAAC
>JAJPKI010000201.1 GCA_021323835.1 Verrucomicrobiota bacterium
AGGCCGCAGGCGATTGCCGCCGCAAATGATTCGCCCACTTCCACGCGCCACGTCACGCTGCCCCACGGCAACAGCGTCCAAAAATAAGAATAGATTGACCAAAACGGATAGCCCGGCGGATGCGGAATGCCCGCGTAAAACGACGCCGTGCACAATTCGCCGGAATCTTCCAGCGTCAAATCCGGCGCGAGCGTGAACAAATACACAATCCAAATTGCCGCGAAACAAATGACGAAGACCATCCAGTCAATTTTTCGGAACAAGGGCGCGACTTTGACCGGCGCAACGGGTGCGGGCGGCGTGGACGCGGATTTTCCGGATTGAGATTTTTGCGGCGGTCCCGATGGACCTTTTGGTTTGTTCGGCTTTGGTTTTTCCATTTGCAAATCAGTTATTTTCCAAACGACGAGGAACGCATATTAGAAGTCAAAACGCCGTCGTTAGTCCACTTAAAAATTTGCGCCGGCGAGCAGTTTTCGCCCTGTGGATTCAATCCGCCGCAAAACGTCACGTAATTTTGATTGCTCAAAATCATCGCCATTGGCGTGCGCGAACCGGACAAATGTGTTGCAGAACCCAAGTTCAATACCGCCAGCAATAAACACGCCGTCGCCGGCACGAGCCAGCTCGCAAAACGCGCCGCGCGCGGCAAAAAATTTCCCGATGCGACGGCCAATTTAAATTTAAGCATCGCCGAAGGACGACGTGGTCGCCACGAACGTAATTGCATTTCCAATTGTTTCATTTCGTTCTCGTTCATAATTTGCTCCTTTCAATTGAGCTTTAATTTTCTGCAAACCGTAGCGGTAACGTCCGGCGACGGTGTTCGGCGAAATTTCCAAAAGCTCGCCGATTTCATCGAACGTCAGCCGGTTCCAAATCTTCAAAACAATCGTCTCGCGCTGCTCCGACGGCAATTCCGCCAGACATTTCATCGCCATTTTTTCGGCAGGATTTTCGCCGGCGGATTTTTCGAACCAGCGAACCGACTCGAACTCACGCGTCAATCGCCGCCACAAAGTGCGTTTGTAATTCAGCGCGCGATTCCTAAAACTGCGCAGGCAATAATGTTCCGGTTGCGACGGCATTTTGGCCGACGACGCGGCTGTTAATTGCATCAGCGCCAGAAACGTTTCCTGCAAAACGTCCTCGGCTTCGCCATGGCTCAAGCCCAGCGCGCGGCCGTAGAGAATCAGGCCGGCGGCCTTGCGAGAATACAATTTTTCCCAGTCAAATTCCATTTACTTACCCAATAGACACCGGAGCAGGGGAATTTGTATAAATTTTTTTTGGAAAAGGATGATGAAACTTCAATCGCTTATTTCCAATACAAGTCCATTTATTTCATTTGTCTGCAGTAACATCACCCGCCAGTTTCCATTCGTTTCCAATTTTTTGCAGCGTCACCTTGCCTTTTCCCAATTTTGGTGAACTGATATGCAAAATACATTCGTCTGCGGACACCGTTTGGTTGCTGATAATTTGAAAAGCTGCGATTTGAACAGCTTCCTTCTGCATATTACTGACATTGACGCTGTCGGACCGACCGGCAACATGCTTTTCAACGGCACTTTTAAATTCGGTCGTCATGCTGTTCAGATAAGCATTCCAGTCACCTTTGCTTTCAGCCCAACATGCTGACTGAAACGCTGATTCTGGCGTGTCATAACCAGCCAACGTCCAGGATTCTCTTGGAAGAAACTGATCCGAGGTGGTTGAAGAATTATGCATGCCCGATAATTTTTCTTGATGACGGGATAAAAAGAGAATTCCCATTCCAACAAAAAAAACAGCGACTATGATAAGTATGATGGTGCGTTTCATTCCACTAAATAGACACCGGCTTGCATTTTTTGTATGAGCAAATTGACTTTGCTTCCACCAAAATTTTTTGTCGAGCCGAATTTCGTAGGAGACGACGTAAGGAGTCTCCAATTTTAATTTGATTTGAGCCTCGTTACCTCGGCTCCTACAAATTAAACCTGCGCGGCCAAATCTTCTTCCTCTTGAATTCTGGCGCTGTGCAGTCGCGCCGCGAAGTAGGAGCCGACAACGACAATTAACGCGATGGCCTGCGCCACGAGCGTTTGCACGGTCGGGAAAACGGAGAACCACACGCCCGCCCAATCGGGAATTTTTAGCCACGGAATGTTCGTCGTGCGAATCCAATTGGCTTGCTGCATTTCGTAAGCCTGTTCGCCGACCATCACGAGCAACACGACGCCGAGCAAAATTCCGGTGAACACGAGCATTTTCCGATACGGCAATCGTTGATGCAGCACAAACGTCAGCAACGCGACGATGCCGGTGAAGAAAAGTCCAAGCATCGCGCCGGCAAAAACAATTTTTCCGCCCATTTGCAAATAATATGTCTGCAAAAACAGGACGACTTCAAATCCTTCGCGATAGAGCGACGCAAAGCCGAGCAGAATCAAGCCCCACAACAATTTCTTTTCGGAAATCACGGACTTGTCCGCTTTGGTCAGCAATTTCTTTTTATTGCGATTGTGCATCGCAATCCAGCCGCCCCAATAAACTTTGTGAAAAAACCAATTCATCACCACCAGCAGCACGACAACGGCGAGCAGGCCGGTCGCGGCTTGCAAATTCAGCGCGGAGACATTTTCGCCGAGGCTCTTAACAATTCCGACGGCGACGAACCACGTGACAATTGTCGCGAGAAATGCGGCGAACGAGCCGAGGACAATCGGTTTGCGATGCGATTGTTTTTCGCCGGTCATGATGGCGATGATGGCGGCGAGAACGAGAATGGATTCGAGGCCTTCTCGAAAAACGAGAACCGCGATGTCGAACGCCGCCGAAGCCGGACTCATGTTCGGCGCGGTCGGATTTGGATTGCCTTTGGCGGTGATGCCCTGCCAAATCAAAATTCCGGCGACAATGGCTGCGCCCAAAATCAGGAAAATTCGAAACACTGTTCGCGCAAAACTTTTTTGGTGGGGCGAGACTCCGTCGAGCCCTGATTTTTCGGTTTCGGCTCGCGAGGACGCTCGCCCCACCGAATTGCCAATTAAATTTTTCAATTGCCGGACGGGCAGGGCGAGTGGTTCGACGAGAATGGCTTCGGCAAGTTCCGCATTTAAGTCTAATTTAGCGTCGCAGACTTCGCAGACGAAATTTTTGCCGCCGCTCAAAATTTTAATTTCCTGCTTTTCAGCCAAACCGAGTGCGCGCAATTTTTCCCGCGCTTCAGGCGCAAGTGAGCGGATGCAGACCGTCGCGCCGACGGGCACGCGGCTCAACGGGCAAACTTCCGAGCCGGCGCAAGCGCCTTGCGCGATTTCGTTTGATTTGGATTGCTCCACAGACAGAAGAGCGTAAGTCAATTTTCGCTCGCGGGCAAGATGGTTTTCTGACGCTCGTGATGCTTTTTGCTTCAAGCGAAGTGAATTCTTCGGCACAATTTGAAAAATTTCAGGCGTAAATGTATCTCGGAAAAAAAATTGTCGTCGTCATGCCCGCTTACAACGCGGAAAAAACCGTCACGCAAACGGTGGACGAAGTCATGCAGCAGGGCATCGTGGATGAAATCATTCTTGTGGACGACCGCAGTCGCGACAACACCGTGCAAGTCGCGTCGCAATTGCTCGGCGTGAAAGTTCATGTTCACGAAATCAACAAAGGCTACGGCGGAAATCAGAAGACATGTTACAAACTCGCGCTCAATGCGGGCGCGGACATTGTCATCATGGTGCATCCGGATTATCAATACACGCCGAAGTTGATTCCGGCGATGGCGTCCATCATCGCGAACGATTTGCATCCATGCGTTTTGGCGAGTCGAATTCTTGGCGGCTATTCGTTGAAAGGCGGAATGCCGGTCTGGAAATATGTGGCGAATCGTTTTTTGACGGCGGCGGAAAATATTTTGCTCGGTGCAAAACTTTCGGAATATCACACGGGCTATCGCGCGTTCTCGCGGAACGTTTTGGAAACGCTCGACTTGTCAAAAAATTCCGACGACTTCGTTTTCGACAATCAAATGCTGGCGCAAATTTTCTGGCACGGATTTACGATTGGCGAAGTCAGTTGCCCGACGAAATATTTCAAGGAAGCGTCTTCGATTAATTTCCGGCGCAGTTGCAAATACGGAATCGGCTGTTTGTCCGTCGGAACAAAATTCCGATTGGCAAAATGGGGATTGCTGAAATCGGAATTGTTTCCGAAGAAATAAAAGTCAGGGCTCGACGGAGTCTCGCCCCACCGAACAAAATTATTTCAGCGCGGCGCTCAAGCGCGATTTTTTGCGATTGGCGGTCGGGCGGGGAACGACACCGGATTTGACGGCTTTATCGAACGCAGAAAAAACGCCGGGCAATAATTTGGCGGCGTCGTCTTTTTTGCCACCGGTAATGGCGGCGCGGAAATTCTTTTCGAGCTTGCGCAGGTTCGAGACGATGCTGCGATTGTGCAATTGTTTGCGGGCGCTGTTGCGCATCCGGCGTTCGGCTGATTTCGTGTTCGGCATAATTAAATTTGCAAAAGGGCGGCGAAT
>JAJPKI010000365.1 GCA_021323835.1 Verrucomicrobiota bacterium
GCAAATTCACTTTGCTTCAATTGCTTTCCCTGTCCGAGCAGCCATTTGACTGCAAACTGGCCGGAGCAACAGCGTTTGCAATGAACCAGATGAAGGCTGAATCTTCCCGGAAGTTTGCCAGCTTGGTTTTTCCCCGGCTGAAGTTCTGCGAGTTTTTTTTGAAAATCGGCCGTATTGTTGCCTGTCGCGAGTTGTTGAAGCCGGGTCACGATGTCTTTTCCACAATCATAGGCCCGTTGCTGTTCCGTTGCATAAGCGGTTTTGCCGGCTTCATCGGATTTTTTTATTTTTCTAAACGGCACGCTAGCCGGAATCAATCCGAGCTGTTTGGTTTTCATGTAAAGCTGGCAAGACTGGCAATACGGCGCTTTGTGCAAAATCGCAGGAACAATTAAGCCTCCGGCCACAAAACCGATTACTTCAAGCGCGCGGAAAAAATAACCCCACGCACCTAACGGTTGACCTGTTGAACCGTTGCTTTGCTTCCAGGCAAAAGCGCGCGCCACGGCGTCGTAGTATTCAAAAAATCCGACGGCTTCGCCGGTGCTTCGACGGACCAAATGCAAATTTGCAAATTCGATATACTGCGCGGCAAAATAAGTGGCAATCTGCAGTCCCACTACAATCCAAAGTAGATTGCGCGTGATTTTGACGCCGCTGAACCACGAGGCCAGACCATAACCACTCGAAGCTGCGACTCCGACGATTATTGCACCGATGGGAAGAACATAATTGGCATACCAACCCATGATATGAAAATCATCCGCATGATTATCTAAAAGATAAACTCCCAACAGTGTCAACACAGTGGTTGTCAGGCCGGAAATGATTACTGGCAAATAGGAGCGATCTTCCCGCATTCCGCCAAAGTTATTTTCTTGGGGAAAATTCATAGGAGTTGCAAGTCGGGTTTAACCTAAAACTTTCGCGTATCCAAAAGCAATTTCTTTTTGAAAAAAATAACCGATGCGATTAATCAATCCTCCGCGAACAGATATTCCAAATCCACCGTAGTGAGGCTGCGTGCAAAACCTTCTTCGCCGAGAACGTCGGCAATCGTCTGCGCTTTGCTCTGTTGCAGTTCCCAAATTTTTTCTTCGACCGTGCCCGGCGCGATGAGGCGATATGCGTTCACCGTTTGCGTTTGGCCGATGCGATGCGAACGGTCAATCGCTTGCGCTTCCACCGCCGGATTCCACCACGGGTCGTAAAGCACGACGTAACTGGCATTGGTGAGATTCAATCCGGTTCCCGCCGCGCGCAGACTCAAAAGGAAAACGCCCGGCTTGCCGTCAGCTTGAAATGCGCTGACAATTTCCTGCCGGTCTTTCGTCTGGCCGGTGAGCATGTGCGTGTGGATGTTTCGCGCCGCACATTCTTTTTCGAGCAGTTGAAGCATTTGCACAAATTGCGAAAACACCAAAACCTTCTGGCCGTCGGCGATGAGCGGGTCGAGCAATTCGAACAGCGTGTCGGTTTTGCCGCTGGCGGTGTCGCTGCCGACGAGCGACGGATGACAGCAGACCTGCCGTAATCGCGTGAGCGCGGCGAGCACGTGCATCTTCGATTTGTTCAAGCCCTGCGTCTCGACGGCTTTCATGACTTGGTCGCGGCTGCGACGCAGTTCGGCGAGATACAATTTGCGCTGTTCGTCGCCGAGCGGACAATCCATGCGCTCTTCAATGCGGTCCGGCAAATCTTTCGCAACGTGTTTCTTCAAACGTCGCAGCAACAGCGGACGTAATTTCGCGGACAAACGGCGTCGCGCAATTCGTTGCGCGCTTTCGGCATTTTCGCCGCCTTTCGGTTCGTAAGTTTCGAGAAATTGTTCCTGATTGCCGAGGTAACCGGGCTGGATGAAATCCACGATGCTCCACAAGTCGAGCAAACGATTTTCCAGCGGCGTGCCGGTGAGCGCGAGTTTATGCTCGCATTTCAACTGCTTGACCGATTGCGTGACCTGCGCGCCGGGATTTTTGATGAATTGCGCTTCGTCGAGAATCACGGCGCGGAACGCGAATTTTTGCAACTCTTCCAAATCGCGGCGCAGCAACGCGTAATTGGTCACAATCAAATCGTGCTGCGGAATTTGTTTGCGCAAATTGTGCCGCGCTGCGCCGCTTTCGAGCACGAGCACTTTCATGTCCGGCGTGAATTTTTCCGCTTCGCGACGCCAATTGTGCAGCACGGATGCCGGACAAATCACGAGCGACGGTTTCGGATTTTTCGCGTGACGTTCCTTCAACCAGTCGAGCCACGTCAACGTCTGCAACGTTTTGCCGAGGCCCATGTCGTCGGCCAAAATGCCGCCGAGCTTGATTTGAAAAAGATGCGCAAGAAAATCAAAACCATCTTTTTGATACGGACGCAAGTCGGCAGAAAGGCCTTTCGGCAATTCGATGGACGGAACACCTTTGAATTCGGAAACGCGTTTGCGCAATTCTTTCGCTTCGGCAGTTTCGGCAAAGCGCGAAAATTCTTCTTCGCCCAAGTGGGCGACGTGTTCCATGCCGACTTTTTGCGGCACGGCGATGAGACCGTCCACGCCCATGTCGGCCATCGCTTCGTGCGCACCTTGCACCGCAGCGGTGTCGAGTTCAACCCAGCCGGAGTTCGGCAATTTCACGAAACGTGCCGTCGCGGAAGCCAATCGTTCCAAATCCGCTTTGCTCAATTTCAAACCTTCCGCTTCCCATTCGGCGCTGACGGCGAGCCAATCAATGCCGCTGCCTTTGACAATCAATTTCGGCTTGAGCATGCGCGGCGTGAGGAACAGGCGATGAAACGCGCCGTTGCCGAGAAATTCCGAATCCGCCGGACGCGAGGCCCACGCTTCGGCGAGCGAACCGAGAAAATTTTCATTCGCATCGCCAATCCACAAGCCCGGCTCCGGCGTGAACCAATCCAATTTGCGCAGCCAATGCGTCGCCGGTTCGAGGCGCGGGTCGTCGAGAATTTCCGGTTTATCGTGCGGACGCTTTTTCGCATCGTTGGCGACCCACTCATGGCCGTTCCAAAACCAAACGCTTTGGTCGCGCAAACTTTTCGCGAGCAAGCGCAAACGAACCGTGTCGTCGAGCAATTCAAAAACAAATTGCGGCGCGGCTTTGTGCGTGACGCAAAGCTGCTCCCAATCCGCGCCGTTCGATTGCGTCTTGCGCAAGTGCAGCAGCAGACGGTGGCTTAATTTGCGGACGGGCACGGACGGTTTGTGCGCGAGATATTTCAGCACGCGCGGCGGCGGCGAATTGCGCAAAAGGAAAAAGGTATTGCCGACGAGCGCGAGTGGCGGCTGCTGATTGAAAAATTTTGCTTCGGAAACGCAACGACGTTCGCCGCCCGGCAATTCGAAGCGATGCGTGAATGACAATTCTTTGTCGCCGTTTTCCAAATGCGGCGCGAGCGCAATGATTAGCCCGTGAAATTGCACTGGCTGATTCGCGCCGAGCAGTTCAAGGCGATTCGTGTTTCCCCAACGCGCGAGCCATTGCAACAATTCCGCTTCGGACAAAATCAATGTGTCATTGCCGTCGTTGCGATTGCGATGCGTGTCGGCGAGCCATTGGATGAATTCCCAATCGTGCGGCGGAAACAATTCCTGTTCGTGCGTCGCGCGGACTACCAAGTCAATTAAATCATGCAGCGTGCGCGCTTTTTCGCCGGTGCGCGGACGCGACAACAAAAATTGAACGGCAAGGCGATGACGCGACGGCTCTTCATCGTCCGGTCGCGCTTTGCAAACGACGCGCAACGTCGCGCGCGGCGTGTCGAGCAACGGCATCGCCGGCGGCGACAGCCAATGCTCCAATTCCTGAACCAATTTCAGTTCCTGCTCGGCTTCCTCGGCTTTGGCAAAACGGTCGAGGCTGGCGTGCGGTTGCAATTCCGGCGGCACGGAACGTTTCGCACGCAGAAAAAGAAAGGCCAATTCCTCCAATCGGGTTTTGCCGGAAGCATTCAACAGCTTTGGCCACCAGTTTGTGTCGGGAAAATCTTTGCGGGAGAGCGAAAGTTTTTCGAAATAATCTTCGAGCAGCAGCCACGAGCGTTGGGAATCGGGGCAAGTCGCAAAACTTTTCAGGATATCTTCGCGATTGCAGACGGTTTCCTTGGAATCGGAAAGTTCGCGTCGCAAATCGGCGAAGGCGCCGTAAGTTTCCGACAGCACTTTGTGATGCGCGTCGTATTTTGTCGTGCTGGCCTTGTGGCCGTTTCCATTTCTGAGAGAAATTTTCGACATTAAAAGATTTAGGCTAATCATTTCGTCAGACGCGCGGGCTATGGTCAATCATAAATCGAAAAAAATTATGCACAGTCGCAAAATTGACCTCGTTTTCGAGTCGGCCATATTGCAACATGGCCGGTTTTTCGCGCTTGAAAATTAATTCGCCAGCGCGGAAGTGTGCGCGGCCATCCATTGCCAATCTGCATTGTCATTTGCGTCCGAAATGTCGCCGAGGATTTTTCGTGAGCGATAAATCCAATGGTGTGTTTCCGAATGGCCGTCGGCAAAAGCAAATCCGCACCCAATGTTGTGATAAGTGCCGGGAGCGTCGCGCCAATTGGCGTTGACCATGTCAAAGGCAAACGCAGCGTCGTTCAATCCTTCGGCATCTTCGTCCACGAACACCCAAAGTCCCGACGGGCCGGGCGCGCCGATGTCGGTGGCTTTGCCGAACGTGCGCCATGGCGAATTGCGGCGATGATTGTGCGTGCCGTCGAGCCACGGGCCGTTGACGGACAAATTGGGAATGCCCGAGTGGCCGGTGCCCGCGTCAAAGCCGGGGTCAATCGTGCCGACGTTTTGGCTCATGGAAAACGTGCGCGCGGCAAAAATGGTTTGTCCGGCGAGCGCGGAATTGGTTCCGGTATATTTTCCCTCGCGCTTATCGGCAGGGCAACGGAACACCGCGGGATTTTTGCTCAAGTAACCAATGAGCAGTGAACGATTCGGGTCGGTTAAAATATCCGGATTAAATTCATCGGGCTGCCCGATGCCGGCTGCGCCGCCGCACCAGTTGTAACCGGGCATTGTATTGGCGTCGTCGGGATTGGGCGGATAAAATTCGTTGTTATCGCTTGTGTAAAAATGGAGCGCCAGCATGAGTTGCTTGCCGTTGTTCAGGCAGAGCGCACCTTGCGCGCGCTGTTTGGCGCGGGACAAAACCGGCAGTAACATCGCCGCCAGAATCGCGATGATGGCGATGACGACGAGGAGTTCAATCAATGTGAAGGCGCGACGGCGCATTGATGAAAGTTCGTTTGTTCGCACAACAATCAAGAGACAAATTTTATGCGAAAGGTTTCAAAGCTGATACATGAATATCGCGTTCAACAATTGAGACGAAAAAACGATTATTGTTGATAAGTCTTAATAGATGATTCGATAGTTGCTGCCAGCGTCATGTCATTTTGCGCTTTCGCCAATTGTAGCGCATGTTGTGCGGAGGTAATTGCTTCCGGGGTTTGTTTTAAACGAAAGAGCGCCTGACTTAAATTGAAACAGGTTCCCGCATCGTTTGGATTGAGTCTCAACGTTTCTTGATAACAAGCTACTGCCTGCAAAATTTGTCCTTTTTGAAAAAATGCAACTCCAAGATTGCCGCGAGCGCGAGCATCTTCTGGCCGAAGGGCCAGCGTTTCTTGAAATTGAATAATCGCGTCGTCAAATTTTTCTATTTGAAGGAAGGCAAGGCCCAGATTGTAATGGGCTTTGGCGTCATTCTTTCGGAGGGCGAGCGTTTTTTGAAATTGAACAATGGCATCATCCATTTTTCCTTTTTGAAGCAAAGCCGTGCCGAGGTCGTAACAGGCGTCGGCATAAGTCGGCGCGGTTTTCAGCGCTTTTTGATAATGAATAATTGCTTCGTCCAATTGTCCTTTATCGGATAAAGCGTTTCCCAAACTCACTTCGGCTTCGGGATAGTCCGGTTGAATCGCCAGTGCCTTTTGAATAAAAGCAATGGCTTCATCCGGTTTTCCCTTTTCAAGCAGAACATTTCCGAGATTGTTGTCTGCCATCCAACTGGAAGGATTTCGTTCCGCCGTCGTTCGCCACAACGTCTCCAGATTGGAATACATGCGACATTGCCGCCACGTCGACACTGCAAGCGATGAAAGCAGAATCGCCGACACAAATATTTTCAACAAATAATTTTTATTCAGCGCCAAAACAATTCCCGTCGCTGAAAGCGCGATCAGTCCAATGCAGGCGACATATTGATAATGATCCGCCACATAAGTCATGCGAAACGTGTAAAGCATGATAAAGCCTAAAGTCGGCATCAGTGTTGCCACAAAAAACAACAGCGCCGTCTCAATGCTTCTTCCGGCAAATCGTCGTGTAAAACAAATGATTGCGGCCAATACTACCAGGGCAGCCAGCCAGAGATAATTTGACGGCTGGTTTGGATGAATTTCCCATTTGGGATAACTGAAAGTTAAATCCACAGGCCAAAACAATTTGCCGATGTAAAACCAAATCGCATGGCTTGCGACGATGATGCGTTCATCCAAGCCCAGCGGCGTAAGGATTTTTGTATTCTGATGATTTCTTTCCCACCACATCGTCAATAAGCCCATACCGATTGCCATTGCCACAAATGGAACAAGTTGAAGCAATCGCTGGAAATTAATTGGAGTTTTTTTCAGCCATAGAATTAAAAGCAGCGCCACCGGCAGCGTGCAAGCGGTTGTCTTGGCGCACAATGCCAGTGCGAAAAGAATTATTGCGAGGGCGTAAAATTTCCATTTTGCCGTTTCTATAAATTCAGTCCAGCAACGCAACGTCTGCAGAAAGAAAAAACACATCAGCACATTTTTCAATTCCGTGACCCAGGCAACGGATTCCACTTGCACCGGATGCAGCGCAAAAATTGCCGCTGCCAGCCATGCGCCCGGAATGACCAACCGCTTCAATAATTGCCAAAGTAAAAGTGAATTGATGGCATGAAGAAGAATATTTACTAGATGATAGCCAGTGGAATTAAATCCCCACAACGCATGTTCGATTCGAAAGACGGTGTAAGTCAGTGGAAAATATTGCGAAGGCGAATCGGTGGTGAACCAAATGCGCCATAAACCATCCGGGGCAGTGAGCAGCGGGTTGTTGGTGACGTATTTATCGTCGTCCCAGATAAATCCTGCGTGCCAGACGGGTTGATAGGCAAAGACAACTGCGATAACAAGAAGTGCTCCCGGCAACCATGAGGATTGAAGAAAATTTTGTTTCGATTTATTGACAGGCTTGAGAGCAGCCTTCTTTGCCATGCATGGATTGTGTGAGGGAAATTGATTTGCGTCAATTCGCCAAAACTTCACGGCACATTATTAGAACATTTCGCGCGCCAAATTGTTACGGC
>JAJPKI010000075.1 GCA_021323835.1 Verrucomicrobiota bacterium
ATGTCTTTTACACGCTGGTCAATTGGTTTGTCTGCCATAAAGTAGCCTTGTGTCTAACCGCGATTGCGAAAATCGTCAAGCCTTGAATCGAAAAAAATTTTAACGATCTTGAAACTATTGGATTGCATGGCAAGTTGAATTGTCTTGTCAGATTCCATGATGAGGTCATGGGTTCAAATCTTTGTTGACATTATTAACAGTTAGTGACAAGATATTCACATCAAAGCTGCCGCGCCTCTGCTTGCAAGCGCAATTCGGCGGCTCTTTTTTTGTTCTGAAATTATGCTTCATTCAAAGAAGAAGCCATGATTTATCCCAAAAAGGCACTTTCACTGGAAGACCAAGCAGATTTGATGTTGAATCGAGGTTTGGTTGCCAATCGCGACGAGTTAATTTCGCGATTGAAAGTTGTCAATTACTACAGATTGAGCGGATATCTTCATCCCTTTCGCGTTCGTGATGCCACAGGAAAACCCACTGATAATTTTATGCCCGGCACGAGCTTCGATATCGTTTGGCGGCGTTATAATTTCGACCGAAGATTGCGAATTATCTTACTGGATGCAATTGAACGCATTGAAGTTTCCGTTCGAACGCGCTTAGTTTTTCATTTCGTGATGGCGCATGGACCTTTTGGCTATTTAAGTGATAAAAATCTGCCTGGATTTAAACAGCCAGGGATTTTGCGAAAATGTTGGCAGAATATAAAGTCGCTTGCTTGTTTGCGAGGGATGGTGAAGTCAGACCATGCTCAGTGGTTAGGCAAAATGAATCGCGAAAAAAAATCGCGCCAGCGGCGAGGCGTTCGTTAAGCATTTTCAGGAAACATATGGCGACCAGCATGCGGCATTGCCACTTTGGATGGCTTGTGAGCTGATGAGTTGTGATAGTCTTTTGCAATTCGCTCATGCGGTGGAATCAGAAATGCTCAAACGCACAGCTTCAGATTTCGGATTTCCAGATGAACGTTTATTCTCATGGTCGAAAGCGATTTTCTCTCTGCGAAACGCTTGTGCTCATCATGCTCGCGTATGGAATCGAGTGTTCGGAACAAAACCATCCATTCCCGGAAAAAATAAAAATCCAGAATGGCATATATCTCCCGGCTTTGCTCCAGACCGCGTTGGCTTAATGCTAACAGTGTGCTATGTCTGGCTCGGCAAAGTGAGTTCCACAACCAAATGGCGCGAAAGACTCTTTAATTTATTTGATGAATACTCAGAAATTCCACTAAAGGAAATGGGACTGCCACCTGATTGGCGAAATCATCCGCTTTGGAAATAAACTGCGCGCCAATTAGGTAAAAAAATTCCGGTCACATGACCATTCCGCCGTCCACTGTCAAGACTTGTCCGGTAATGTAACGCGCCGAAGCACTCGCCAAAAACAGCGCCGCGTCCGCGATGTCGTCCGCCGAACCGAATTTGCCCATCGGAATCTGTTTCAAAATCGTCGCCTTCAATTCCTCGGTCAAATCCGACGTCATGTCCGTCTCGATAAATCCCGGCGCAATCACGTTGACCGTGATGCTGCGCGACGCCACTTCGCGCGCGAACGATTGCGTGAAACCGATGAGTCCGGCCTTGCTCGCGGCGTAATTCGCTTGCCCCGGATTTCCGATGAGGCCGATGACCGACGAAATATTAATGATGCGACCACTGCGCTGTTTGATGAACGCGCGGCTGAATGCTTTAGTGACGAGAAATGCGCCTTTGAGATTCGTGTCGAGAACCGTGTCCCAATCCGCATCGCTCATGCGCATCAGCAAACCGTCGCGCGTCACGCCAGCGTTGTTCACGAGAATGTCAACCTTGCCGCAATCGGCGAGAATTTTTTCGGCGGCAGCTTCGACGGCTTTTGAATCCGCGACGTCAACCGCATGCGCCCAGGCTTTGCGCCCGAGCGCACGGATTTCATTGGCGACTTTGTCGGAATTTTCCTGTGTGCGCGAAACGCAAACGACATCTGCGCCTGCGTTCGCAAATTTCAGTGCAATGGCGCGGCCGATACCGCGGCCCGCGCCGGTGACGACGGCGATTTGATTATCAAGATGTTTAATTAATTGGGTCTCCATAAATTTTTTTGTGAATGAAATGGACATCAATTTCCCACAACGGAAGAAACGCGTAAATCATAGATGCTCTCCAACCACCAGTTTTTTGATTAGGCGATTTTCTTGCCTCAACGGAGCCCGGCCACGGATGCTCAGCGTCATAAAATCCCGCAGGAGCCCAACTTGACCACATGATGCCTCGAAGATTTACCGCCGCTGGTTGGTAGCGACCGTTTATTGAAAGAATCGCATATATCAAAACATAGACAGCAACGAAAATTAAAAAAACCAAGCCAAACTTTTGTTTTTTTTTCATTCTGGAATCACACGTCAAGCATTTGTGCCAATATTGACGCGTTTCATAAAGCGTCTGGCAAATAGTTAATGATGGCTGGAAACAAATCCATACGAAAATAAATTTTCTTCAAGCGGTTGCGCCGTTAAAGTTTTGCCATGCGTGAAACTGCCGAAGCCAAAATCGTCCGCACAAAAAAAATTATCGCCGGTTTGGAAAAAACTTATCCGACGGCGCATTGCGAATTGGTTCATGCAAGTCCGCTGGAACTGCTCGTCGCCACAATTCTTTCCGCGCAATGCACGGATAAACGCGTCAACATCGTCACGGCGGAACTGTTCAAAAAATATCGGTCGGCCAAAGATTTTGCGGACGCCGCCGTGGCCGAATTGGACAAGGACATTCGCAGCATCAATTTTCATTTCAACAAGGCGCGCGCCATCAAAGCCGCTTGCACGGATATTATCGCCAAGCACGGCGGCGAAGTGCCGCGCACGATGGAGGAATTGATTGAACTTCACGGAGTCGGACGCAAAACGGCGAACGTCGTTTTGGGAAATGCGTTCGACATCAACATCGGCGTCGTCGTGGACACGCACGTGGCGCGACTGTCATTTCGCTTCGGCCTGACGAAATTAACGTCGCCGGAAAAAATCGAAAAAGATTTAATGGAACTGGTGCCGCAGAAAAAGTGGGCGTTATTCAGTCATTTGCTCATTTGGCACGGCCGTCGCCGTTGTTTCGCGCGTAAACCGGATTGCGCCAATTGTGAAGTGTTAAAATGGTGTCCGCGCATTGGCGTGAAGGAAGAATTGCTGGAAAATAAGGGAAATTAAAGGATTGACTGTTACGGTCATTGTGTTACAACGGTAACGTCTCGTTCAAAGAACGAGGTGGTGTCACAAGACAAATGTCAGTAACCAACAGAAAGCGACATTCAGCGACCTTGCCGATGCAGTCTCTCCTCCTTGATTTTTGAACTTCACCTTATGAGCCAAGCTAGATTATTCGTGGGGAATCTCTCGTATCAAACCGGAGAAAATGAACTTCAGGATTACTTCGCCCAAATCGGTGCGGTAAAATCCTGCAACTTGATGATGGACAAGATGACCGGCAAATCGCGCGGTTTTGCGTTCATCGAATTCAGCACGCCGGAAGAAGCGCAAAAAGCCATCGAGCAATTCCATAACAAAGATTTTCAAGGCCGTGCCATCACGGTCAACGTCGCGCGCCCGCGCGAAGAACGCCCGCCGCGCTCCAACAATTGGGGCGACCGTCGCGGCGGCGACCGCGGTGATTCGCGCGGTGGCGAACGCCGTCAGTGGCAATAAATTTTCGCCAGTGCAGTTTTGGGAAATCGGATTGGTGAAATTCGCCAGTCCGATTTTTCTTTTGGAATAAGAGTTTGACACTCTGCAAACGCAATTTATCTTTAAGAAACATTTTATGGCCGACGTTCCTCCAAATCCGCCGAATATTCCGGGCGTGCCGCTCGGAGCCGAGCCGGGCAAAAAAACCACCGGCAAAGTTGCTCCTAAAAAAGAAACCGTCCGCATCACGCTGCCACCCAAGCCAAGCGCCGCGCCGACAATCAAATTGCCGACGCTTCCGCCCGGCGGACCCACGGGCGCGCCAACGGCTGCTGCACCTCGTCCCGCGCCGGTCGCCGCTCCGCCACCGCGAACTGCGGCTGCGCCTGCTGCACCCGCTGTTGCCGGTCGTCCGACAACTGCCGCGCCCGCGCAACGTCCCGCGCCCGCTCCTGTTGCTGCCGGTGCGCCGACCGTTGGAACACTCGATAAAATTTTAGCGATCGCCGCGATGGTCATGGCCTTGGGCGCCGTTGGCACGACGGTTTGGATGATGCTGATATTGAATCAAGCCGTCCAGGCGCAATAAATTCATTCGCAAAAGGAGATTTTTGATTATGGCTTCACCGCTGATTGTCACGCTCACGCAGGAAAATTTTTCGCAAAATGTCCTGCAATCGCAAACGCCCGTCCTCGTGGATTTCTGGGCCGAATGGTGCGGCCCCTGCAAAATGATTGCGCCGCTGCTTGATGAACTTGCCGATGAATACGACGGCAAAATTAAAATCGGCAAAGTCAATGTGGATGAACAGCAATCGCTCGCCGCGCAATACGGCGTCCGCGCGATTCCTACGCTGCTTATTTTCAAACAAGGCCAAATCGCCGAGCAAATGGTCGGCGCAAAAAGCAAACGCGATTTGAAGGCCAGCTTCGACCGCGTCGCCGCATAATTTTTAATTCTGAAAAGCCTCGCTGGAAATTTTTCGGCGAGGCTTTTTTGTTGCAGTCGGCTCGCAATTCTGTCTTTGTGGTTTCGTGATTTTCACTCCCGGCCAATTGTCGAAGCGCGCTGATTTTTATCACCAGCTTGCATCGCTCACGACCGCCGGTGTTGCGATTACCAATACGCTGGAACAATTGTATCGTCATCCGCCTGCGCGTTCGTATCGCAAGCCGCTGGAACTTTCTTTGGGCGAATTGGCAAAAGGCCACACCTTTTCCCAAAGTTTGCGCTCCGCAAATTGGCTGCCGGATTTTGATTTGACGCTAATTGAAGCTGGCGAACGCAGTGGACGTCTCGACCAATGTTTCCGCTCGCTTGAAAGTTATTACAACCAGCGCGCGGTAATTGCCCGGCAAATCATTTCGCAAATGCTTTATCCGGCGTTTCTCATTCATTTCGCCGCGCTTATTTTTTTGGTCGTCGTGCCGTATGCCTTTTCGCAATTCAGCGCGAGCCTGCCGATGCTTTTCGCCAAGGCCGCGCTTAAACTGTTGCCCATTTACATTGTTACTGCGCTGACCATTTACGCGAACCAGAGCAAACACAATTCAAAATGGCGCATGGTCATGGACAGGATTTGGAATTGCTTCCCAATTTTACGCTCCGCGCGGCATTCGCTCGCGCTTTCGCGACTCACGCTTGCGCTCGAAGCGCTCATCAGCGCGGGCGTTGGCGTCATTCAAGCATGGGAATTAGCGGTGAATGCCAGCAACTCGCCCAGACTGATGCGCGCCGTTGCCGAATGGAAATCGCATTTTGAAAACGGCCGCACGCCGGCTGAATTGGTAAATATGCATTCTGTTTTTCCCGAAACATTTGCCAATCTTTATCACAGCGGCGAAATCAGCGGCAAATTGGACGAGACACTTAAACGGCTGCACGAATTTTATCAACAGGACAGCGCCTATAAAATTGGCCTGCTCGCCGACTGGGGACCGAAAATCGCGTATATCATTGTCGCGTTGATGATAGGATATGAAATTATCAATTTTTACCAGGGCTATTACGGCGCGAACAGTCCGCTACAGCAAATCATGAAGGGATTTAATAATCCGTAATCAGGATTTTAATTCCGCTTTTCCGTCCTTCAATTCGCAGCTAATTTCTTTGCGTGACAATTCCTGAAATTTTATCAAACGAAGGTTTGCGCCGGCGCGAATTTCCCGTCGCGCGTGAAAAAATTTTTCTCGCGCACGCCGGTGTTTGTCCATTGCCGCGACGCGTAGCCGATGCGATTTCTAAATGCGCGGAAGAATCCACGCTCGGCGACCAGGAAGCCTTCATGCTTTCGCGAATCACTGATGCGCGCAAACTCGCTTCACAATTAATCAATTGCCAGCCGGAAGAAATCGCGCTCGTCGGCCCAACGTCGCTCGCGTTGAGTTTCGTTGCCGCCGGATTGAAATTGCGGCGCGGCGACAACATTTTGATTTATCACGACGATTATCCGTCAAATGTTTATCCGTGGATGGCATTTGCCGAAAAAGGAATTCAAGTGCGATTGCTTAACACGCGCGGACTGGGCGTCATTCGCACAAAAGACGTCATCGGGCAGGTTGATGAAAACACAAAACTCGTCGCGCTCGCGTCGTGCCATTTCATCAGTGGTTTTCGGATTGAAATTGATGCCGTCGGAAAATTTTTGCGCGAGAGCGGAATTCTTTTTTGCCTCGACGCCATTCAAACGCTCGGCGCATTTCCGACGACGGTTGAGCACGTGGATTTTCTCGCCGCCGACGCGCACAAATGGCTGCTCGGCCCATGCGCGGCGGGAATTTTGTATGTGCGCCGCGAATTGCAGGAAAAATTGAATCCGCCGATTTACGGCTGGCACAACGTGCGAAATCCCAATTTCGTCACGCAGGAAACAATTGAATTTAAAAAGGACGCGCGCAAGTTCGAAGCCGGCACGCAAAATCTGATTGGCCTGGTCGGCTTGATTGCTTCGATGGAAATGATTCTGGAAATCGGCGTTGAAAACATTTCCGCCGAATTGTTGCGTAAACGGAATTTTCTCGTGCCGGCATTGCAACAAAAAGGCTTCACCGTTCTGAACGCCGATGCCGAACCTAAAAACGCCAGCGGTATCGTGTCGTTTTTTCATTCGGGAAAAGATTTGACGGCGATTCACAAGAAACTTTCGGATACAAACATTCTCACGTCGCTGCGCGTTGACCGCAAGGGACAGAATTACATCCGCATCGCGCCGCATTTTTACAACACGGATGCGGAATTGCAGAAAGTTTTGGGTTTACTGAGCTGAATTCCAAAATTCGCGCCAAATTATCATAGCTTGCCGCGCAGCTTTGGGTTAGAAATTTCAAATGCACATTGATGGCCTGATTGTCCCGCTTTTCATGGGCATTTTCGTCGTCGTCGCCGTGACGGCAGTGATTTACACATCTTTCGCTGCGCGCAAACGACGCGAAGGACTCTCCGAACTCGCGTTGCGGCTGAATCTCGATTTCGACCCGTCCGAAAATTATAGCTTCGCCGACCAATTCGGCTTCCTGAAAAAACTCGCGCAAGGCGAGAACCGCTACGCCTACAATATTCTTTCCGGCAAATATCAAAACTACGACGTGCTCGCGTTTGATTATCACTACGAAGTCACCACGCACGACAAAAATGGCAGCCACACGACGCATTACCGCTTTTCGGTTTTCCTTTTGCAGATGCCGATGGTCTTTCCTGATTTGACGATTCGGCACGAAAACTTCTTTCTGAAAATTGCCGAAGCGTTCGGCTATCAGGACATCAAATTTGAATCGGCTGAATTTTCCAAAACATTTTGCGTGCGCTGTCCGGACAAAAAATTCGCTTACGACGTCTGCAACGCGAAGATGATAGAATTTCTCCTCGCCAATCGCGATTTGAGTGTGGAAATTGACAATCAAGTCATCGCGCTCGTGTTCAATTCCTGTTTATCGGTTGACCAAGTCGAATTGAACTTGAACCGCCTCGCGCAAATCCGTTCACTGATGCCGGATTATTTATTCACCCAAAACGCATGATTCCATTTCTCATCGCCATCGCCGTCGTCGTCGGAGTGCCGCTGATTTACGTGCTCGCGCAATACAATGGGCTCGTCGCCCTGCGCAATTACATCCGCGAATCGTGGAGCGACGTGGACGTGGAATTGAAACGCCGTTACGACCTCATTCCCAATCTCGTTTTGACGGTGAAAGGTTACGCCACACACGAACGCGAAACGCTGGAGCGCGTCACGGAATTGCGCAATCGTTGCGCCGCCAACAACGGCGCCGTGGCCGACCAATCGCGCGATGAGACGCAGCTCGTGGATTCGCTGAAACAATTGCTCGCCGTCGTGGAAAATTATCCGCAGCTCAAGGCCGACCAGAATTTTCTC